>JAFYSL010000005.1 GCA_017559355.1 Muribaculaceae bacterium | reverse complement strand
TGAAGATGCTGTTGTTTCTGCTGACTTCCTCGGTGATGTTCGCACTTCAATCTTCGACGCTAAAGCTGGTATCGCTTTGACTGACACTTTCGTGAAAGTTGTTTCTTGGTATGACAATGAAATCGGTTACTCTAACAAAGTTCTCGAACTCATCGCTCACATGAAGAAAGTTAACGGCTAATCCATAGCTTTAACATAAAAACAAAAACGGTCGAGATCCCTCGGCCGTTTTTGTTGTGTTACTATGTATCAACTCTTATTTTAATCGCTTCATAAATATAGTTTACTTATCAACGCAAAATTAATGTTTTTCTGCATCATTTTTCCCTCTTATGATGCAGATTTTATTAAAATGATGCAAATTAAGAATCCGTCAAACTATATACCACATTGAATTCACATATAGAATAACTAACTTCCAATGTTTAAGTTATCTTTTTTACACCATCAAATTTAACGTCTAAAAAATAAGGCTTTTATCAATTTTATCTTCTATAGCGAATAAAAAAACACCATTTTTATCTTCTATACAAGACAAAATCGTCTATTTTTATTGTTTACACAAGATAAAATTACTCATTCATATTTCTTAGGAGGATTCGCTAAATTTGTCGCAATTGCCTCCGAAATACTTAATCCCGTTGCATCTTCAATCCAAAGCCATTGCCCATTAGGGTTACATTCCAAAAATACATACTCACCGTTTGGCGTTACAATTAAATCAAAACACCCAAAATTTAGATGCATCTTTTGTAAAAAGTTTCTACAAAACTCAGCTATAGATTCAGGTAATTTATAAATTTCATGTCGCAATCCATAATCATAGCCTTGTCGCCAATCAATTGCTCCTTTTTCAGCACCCATTATTTGAGAATCAATTTTACAAGCAAATACATCATCACAAACAACCGTAATTCGTAATTCAAACTGTTTTTCTATATAATTCTGAACAAAACTAACAGTCTGAACAAAAGCTTCCTCAGGTTGATCTTCAAGCTGCGAAGCTAATAGTTTGCGAGTATAAAACACATATTCATATTTATCATTTATCCATAATGGAGCATTATCTATTTGTTTCAATACGATATTATTATACTGCTTTGCAAACCCAACAATATCTTCTTTTCGATTAGAAAATATGGTAGCAGGGACTTGCATCCCTAATTCAGATGCAATTTGCAATTGCAACATTTTAGATGCCGCACTACGATCATATAAATGATGTCCTATACAAAACGATGAGCTTAAATAATATAGCAGAAACGACAAGAACTCTCTTGCCTCAGCAAGATTGTGTTTATTAATTCCTTCACAATTTTTTAAAGGCAATGTTTTAGGGTTCTCTGGTCTTCGCTCCCACACAGCTGTTATATCATGTCCATAGATCTCTATCCCATTTCTAACGTTACGAATATAAAAATCAACTTTATTCCTCTCACACTGCCAATTAAATTCATAGTCTGTCAAAAGGCATTCGGTATTTAATCTAAATACCGAAATGCCTCGTTTATTAAGATGTTTTATTACCGGAGTAGGATGAACATCTTCTTTATTTGTAATAATCAAAATCATTTAACACTCTTTTGGTCGTCTATTTCATTTTTTCGGTCTGTTACAAGTGAATAGCTCCTACCTCTGGTCTTTTTTGTTGTATGGGTTCTCAAGCATTTTGTCCCTACGATTCTCATATCATACACAATTTGCGATGTTTCATCATAAATAATGTTATGTAATTCAACCTCTTCCTCTATTGGCATAGTAGGAGTAAAGGTTATTAACAATGGCATTACTCCATTTTTATTAATCTTTTCCATTTCATTAAATTTTACAAACATTAATTATTCATTAATCTTTGTTGTGCATGACGAATTGCCCTTTCTAAGATAACAACGTCTCCCGATAAGCCTAATGCAGATGAATATCCACGTCTCACAATCATAAGTATATCTTCATAGGCATTTAGTTGCATATTCAAGATATTTCGAAGATCTAAGGATACATGAGAACTTGTTGCCACAATTTCTATAGTTCGTTCTGTAACATAGATTGTTGCTTCTTCTTCCTTGCCAACACAAGATAAGTCCTCGCCATCATCTACTACTTTACGAACATATAATGCTTCACAAACATAATAACATTTTCTACCTAAAACAACCGGAGCATCAACTGTCATTAATTCGAATTTGGATTGACTATTCCTTATTTCTTCTAAATTTTCTATTGATTCACGTGTAAATTTATTAATAAGCCATGCCGGAACAATTGCTTCAAAATTTTTCAATTCAAAGTCAAACCTTTGTCTGCCACTTTTAATGGCAAATTCTATTGATTTGTCTGACTCTACATAATTTATAATTTGAACATAATCAATTTCCTTATTAATATTTTCTCCATTAATAATAATACTATCTTTTGAGATTCTTACCTCCACATCATCTTTAGTTATGCCCGATTCGTATTGAGTCTCAAAATCATCAAATAAATCTTCTTCATTTTGAATATTTTCTTCTGAATCATAATCGACATAATCACATTTTATTTGATATGGAATACCTAATTCTGATTCACTCATTATCGCTAATCGTTCTTCTGTCAATTTTATTATTCTTTTTTTGAATGGCTCATAATCAGAATAACAGATAAAAAAAGACGAATGTCCCGAAATTTCAGTTAACACATCTGACAAATCCTTTGCATATTTAGCCTTCTCAATTTTTTCAACAATTTCGAGTTTATATTCAGCTAGTAGATTTTCTGCACGATGATAAAAATCAGTTAACACTTGAGAATCATTACTTCTTTTACTTATATTTTCACAACAAGTTGCAGCATGAATATAATCACTAACATATTCATCATCAAACACCTCGTTGAACGTTTTCAATTCACTTAATTTTTCCTCACCCCAACGTTGAACATTATTACATATATACAATGCAAATTGTTGATTATTTAATGGAAATTCATCAAAATTCCAGTAGCCAACTGAAAGCATCCCATTTTTTAACCCTTGTTCAACATCTTGAACAAATTCATTAAACAGTTTACGTTTTTGATATTGCTTATAGAGTGTATATCCAACAATAATAAGGCTGACAAAACCCAACAAACGTGAAAAAATCCACAAAATAAAGGGAACAAATATTAACCACCATTTGAATGGAGCTATATTTTTTATTGTATCGTTATTTGTATTCATATTAAATAGAAATTTTAGAAACATAATTAAAAATCGTATCAAGATAGTGATTCGATATACTACGAGCCGACGGATGAGACATTCCTATAATCGGAATTCCATTCCATAAGCTTTGCATTATGGAAACATTGTCTGAAAGCACTACTCTCCGAATATTTGACATTCGCGATCGTAGTGGATTAAATACACTCCCTATTGAGAAACAGACAACAACTTTAGGCTGAATTATATGGCAAATCAGTTCTTCGGAAAATTCGATACAACGTTGCATTACTTTTACACCCATGCGAGCATTTGACCTATTTATATCATCATTCCCGAAATAAAACAGATTCATCAACATATAATTCCCTGAATCTAATATCTCACCCTTGCCTATACGATGAAATGAGTTATATGGACGAGTCCAATAACGCCATGTCCTGTGAGCGTCCTTAAAAGTTTTGTTCCCTTCATAAAATCTTGCACGATCGGCTCCATAAAAGCCCTGTTCATGAGCATCATGACCGAGAAATAATATACGGCACTTGCCATTTAAGACGGGTGGAGATTGCATTGCACTACTTGATCCATTTATACATGGTCCTACTTCTTCAATGAATTCACAAACTTTATCCACCCATTGATTATATTTTTCATTTACCATAACATTATACATTAAACCTGTGGTATTTGTTAAATATTACTTAGCCCACAACCTACAATTTAGACAAATAAAAAAACGCGGGCTAAAACTTTGTCCGTTTCTGAGGTATCGGCAAACACCTTGCAACCGAACGAGTAAAAGCCCACGCCTATAACAAGCGTGAGCATCAACTTCTACTCTTGGTTGCTTCTTTAAATTTTGCCGATTTTCAGAAACAAGAATAAAGCTAACGCTTTTTATTTATATGTCTTTTTTATACCGTTTTGTTACATAGGCATCTTAATTATGCTTTAATACAAATAATTATACATTGTGCATTTTTAATTATGCATTATCCTATAGGTCTTCTTCGATTGAGAAGTCGTCGGGAAGGGTTGTGTCGAAGTCGATATCGTCGTCTTCGTGCTTACCTTTCTTTGTAGCAGTTACTTGTGGTTCTTCGGCTTCAGTAGGTTCGCCTTTCAACGCCAACATGATTTTTTCTTCGAGTTCTTCGGCAAGCTCGGGATTGTCGGCAATCATACGCTTTGCAGCATCACGTCCTTGAGCAATTTTTACGCCCTTGTAACTAAACCATGAACCACTCTTTGTGATAATGCCATATTCAACACCAAGGTCAACGATTTCACCTGTCTTAGAGATACCTTCGCCAAACATGATGTCAAACTCAGCACGACGGAATGGAGGCGCAACTTTGTTTTTCACCACTTTCACTTTGGTGTGGCGTCCGAGAATATCTTCGCCATCTTTAATAGGTGTGCTTGAACGGATATCGATGCGCACCGATGCGTAGAATTTTAATGCGTTACCACCTGTAGTGGTTTCAGATGGACCAAACATCACGCCAATCTTTTCACGCAATTGGTTGATGAAGATACATGTAGTATTTGTGCGAGAGATTGTACCTGTGAGTTTACGCATTGCTTGCGACATCAAGCGTGCTTGCAAGCCCATGCTACGGTCGCCCATTTCGCCTTCAATTTCGCTTTTAGGAGTAAGAGCTGCTACTGAGTCAACAACGAGAATGTCGATTGCCGATGAACGAATGAGCTGCTCTGCGATTTCAAGCGCTTGCTCTCCGTTGTCGGGTTGAGCAATGAGAAGATTTCTCACATCTACACCAAGTTTTTCGGCATAGAAACGGTCGAATGCGTGTTCGGCGTCGATAATTGCAGCAATACCACCATTTTTTTGCGCTTCGGCAATAGCATGGATTGCGAGAGTTGTTTTACCTGATGATTCAGGACCATATATTTCGATGATGCGACCACGAGGGAAACCACCCACACCAAGAGCGTGGTTAAGGCCAATAGAACCTGTAGAGATAACCTCTACCTCTTCTACCACATCGTCGCCAAGTCTCATAATTGAACCACGGCCATGATCTTTTTCGATACGAGCCATCGCTTGTGAAAGTGCTGCCAAACGAGCATCCTTAGGATCCACTTCCACTGTCTTTTTTGTTGTTTGTTTTGCCATGTTATTATTGTTTTTATTTGTTTTCTTATTTATACTGCAAATTTAGCATCTTATATGAGCAATAACCTTGCACATCTTTTTGAATAATTACTAAATATGCCATTTTATCTTTCCGTAAAGTTAGTGAAAAACGATGATAACAACAAGAAAAAATCATTTGCCCACAATTTTTTTATTTATTTTTTTAATCGCTATGAACCTTTTAATTCAAACTTTGTTTTAGTAGTACATAGCAAAATTACTTTTTCCATTGCAAGAAATGTGATAATGATTGGTTTATTAGGTTAACGGGGCGATGTTGTGATAACATTGCCCCGTTGATTTTTCACTCCATTGAGTGATATAGGTTAATAGTGTGATTTTTCAGAATTATATTATCTCTCCAACGACTCTAACAATGGGTTGATAGTTGGTAGGATCATTTGCTACAAATCTCACCGTAGCATTGAGTATTTCTCCATGGCATTTTGTGGGGTCGACCCTAACAATCACTTTTGTAGACTTCCCTTTTTTGAGTTTGGTTTTCGCAATATTCACCTCCACACCTTCGTCGAGCGAGTATGCTCGATGTATCAACAAAGGATTTTCTCCCTCATTTTTCACTGTAAATACCTTGGCAATAATACCTCCATCACGCGCTATGCGTCCAAAATCAATGCTACTTGTAGCAATAGATATTAGTGGCGCATTTATACGCTCTCCTGGCGTCATTTTTGAAAAATTAGGCACTATATTGGCTGTTACATCAATAGTAATTTCGCGTCCACCTTGAGCATCGGTAATGAGAGTTATGCTATCGTTAACAATGCCCCATTTTTCACAATAAAAAGCGTCGTAATGAATCGATATCGACGATTGCTCTCCAGGGGGAACAACACTTGGCGTTATTGCCGACTTAATGTAAGAGGGAATATTTTCAAGGCGAGGCACAATCGTATCGGTTGTGTGATTATAAATGCTTAAAAACTGTGCCTTTGCTTTGCCACGAAGCAATTCGCCGATGGCAACCATATCGTTTTGCAATTTCAATTTGCCACAATCAATAGGATAACGTCCTTTAAGAGTCGACTCACTTGCTATCACTACGCCACGAATGCGCAATTCGCTCTGCTCATCATCGTTACTATTTTTAATATATACTTTCTTCATAAAACGCCCAGGACGCCCTTCGGGGTCGTACGATACTGTTACCGTGATAGTGTCGCCTGGAGCAAATGCCGATGAAGAATATTCAGGAGTAGTACACCCACACGTAGCACGCGCACGAATAATCGCTACTGGTTCGTCAGAAACATTTACCCCCTTAAATTGGCAAGTAACATATCCCGAGTCCTCTTGAAACGCACCAAAGTTAAACTCGTCACTCAGCCATTTAATAGAATTTTGGGCATATCCTACTGATACACCCAAAATCATCATTATTCCCAATATATAATTCTTCATTTCTGCCATTATTTAGGTATTACCACACCCGAAATGCGTAGTATTGGTCGTTTGTTGCCATTGGTGCGAATCTTTACCTCTTTATCAAATTCCCCAGGACGACCAGCAGGATTGAATGTTACCTTAATTTTACCTTTTTTACCTGGACGAATAGGTTCTTTTGAGTATTCGGGACGAGTGCAACCACAACTTGCGTTGATATTGATAATCACCAATGGTTCGTTGCCCGTATTGGTAAATTCAAATGTATGTGTCACTGGCCCGTCAACTTCCTTGATTGTACCAAAGTCGTAAGTCTTAGTTTCAAAAGTCATTTCTGGACCATTACCCTCAGCATTCATAATAAATCCCACTGAGGCAACACAAATAGCAATTAAAGCGAATATAATGCGTTTCATATCATTCATTTTTTATTAATGCCCAAAGTTACAACAAATATATAATGTAATTGTTATTTTTTTGACATTGTTTTGACTAAATAGTTTAATTTCACAAAATTCTCAACTCTCATCTCCCAACTCTCAATTCTTTATGTTATCTTTGTGATAGCATAAAATTCATTGACCATGGAACATATCGAAAACGATGAACAATATAGCGGATTAACCGTAAATAGTGGCGTTGAACAGCCACCTATTGTGAACCCTTACTTACGTCGCCGTCGCAAACCTCTTCCCACAGTGGGCGAAATGGTTGAAGGTATCCTCAAAGGCGATGTAACGATGTTGAGTCGTGCCGTAACACTTGTTGAAAGCCTTTCTAACGACCACCAAGTGCTCGCGCAAGAGGTAATCGAAAAATGCCTACCCTATTCAGGAAATTCTCGTCGTATTGGTATCACAGGCGTACCAGGAGCTGGCAAATCAACATCAATCGACACTTTTGGTCTTCATGTGCTCAAAGATGGTGGCAAACTTGCTGTTCTTGCCATCGACCCATCGAGCGAACGCACAAAAGGGAGTATCCTTGGCGACAAAACTCGCATGGAGAAACTCTCAGTACACCCTGCAGCATTTATCCGTCCTAGTCCATCGGCTGGTTCGCTTGGTGGTGTAGCACGCAAAACTCGCGAAACAATCGTGCTATGTGAAGCGGCAGGATATAACAATATTTTCGTTGAAACTGTGGGTGTGGGGCAAAGCGAAACTGCCGTACACTCTATGGTCGATTTCTTCCTCCTTATACAGCTTGCTGGTACTGGCGATGAATTGCAAGGCATCAAACGTGGCATCATGGAAATGGCCGATGGTATTGTCATCAACAAAGCCGATGGCGATAATATTGACCGCGCACGCCTTGCTCAAGCACAATTCCGTAGCGCACTACACCTATTCCCACCCACATTGTCGGGTTGGATGCCTGAGGTATTATGCTACTCTGGATATTACGAAACCGGAATTGCTGAGGTGTGGGAAATGATTGACCGCTACTTTGATTTCGTAAAAGAGAACGGACATTTCGAAGCAAAACGTCAACAACAAGCACGTTACTGGATGTATGAAACTATCAACGAAAAACTCCGTAACCATTTCTATAATGATGCCGATGTAGCAGCGCTTCTCGAAGACCGCGAAAAACGCGTTCTCGCCAACCAACAAAGTTCATTCACCGCTGCTCGCGACGTGCTTGATTTCTATTTTAAGAAGTTATAATCAATTCAATAACTATATTTTTAGATTTTGGCGATGGGTATTTCTCATCGCCTTTTTTTGTGAGAAATTTTAGAAATATTGTTATCCTTAAAAAATCATACTATATTTGTAATCATAACCATCAAAACTTAACTCCATACCATGACCAAACGATTTTTTATTGCAATAATCGCTATCACCCTTTTTGCAAATGTAATGGCCGAAGTGCCCAAGCGCGAGTGGCGTTCAACCTGGCTTGCCACTGTGGCAAACATTGACTGGCCCCGAGTGAGAGGAACATCACCCGAAATCATAGCCCAACAAAAACAGGGAATGATAGACTATCTTGATGGATTAAGAATGATGAACATGAATGCAATTTGTTTTCAAGTGCGTTCGATGTGTGATGCAATGTATCAATCAAGTTTCGAGCCTTGGTCATCATATCTCACAGGTACACGTGGCACTGATCCAGGTTGGGATCCATTGGCTTTTGTAGTAGAGGAGTGTCACAAACGTGGCATGGATTGTTATGCTTGGGTAAATCCATATCGATGGTCTCACAATGGAACAAATTGGAAAACCGACTTTGATAATTCACTTAAAGAACGTGGTGTTCTCCTAACTAGTGAGGACCGCACTTATCTCAATCCAGGATTGCCTGAGGTGCGTGAGCATATCGTTAAAGTGTGTAACGAAATCATCACAAAATACGATGTGCAAGGATTGATTTTTGACGATTATTTCTACCCTAATTCACTCCCTGCTAACGAATCTGCTGGCGATTATAACCTTTGGAAAGAATCGGGGAGCAAATTAAGTCTCAGCGATTGGCGTCGCGCAAATGTAGACCAAATGGTCAAAGATGTGTATGACATGATACAAGAGTGTCGCCCCGATTTGCGTTACGGCATTTCTCCAGCTTCAGCTGCTGGTCGCTCGGCATGGAAATATGGACTCCCCCCTGCTCCATTCGCAAAAAACGACTGGCAATATGAAGGCATCTATTCCGATCCATTATCATGGCTCAATAGTGGCACTATCGATTTTATTTCTCCACAAGAATACTATCACACCGATGACGCAACTAAACCATTTGAGCAACTTGCCGATTGGTGGGACGAAATGGCAACCCATTTTGGACGCCATCACTATACAAGTCTCTCTATCTCTTGTTTAGCCGACGATAATTCACAATCACACTGGGACGAGCATGTGAATCAAACCCTCATTGCTCGCCAATTATCACGAACAGGCGCGAATGGAGTGTGTTATTTCAGCACTAAATACTTAAATGGACCTTCGGTAACAGGTGCCGGAGAATATTTCAAAGAAAAACTCTTCTCTCGACCATCTCTTAATCCTATCCTTGATTGGAAAAAGGGAACAAACTATGCCCCAGTGAGTGGATTGTTGGTTAATAATGACTCGCTAAAATGGAATGTAACAGTCAATGGCAATGCAATCATTCGTTACACGGTATATGCAGTTCCCAACAGCATATCATAT
This sequence comes from Muribaculaceae bacterium, assembly GCA_017559355.1. GTDB lineage: Bacteria > Bacteroidota > Bacteroidia > Bacteroidales > Muribaculaceae > RGIG4079. The sequence continues at coordinate 3,181 of JAFYSL010000005.1, read as the reverse complement.
TATGAAGCGCTTACCAACGATGGCATAAGCAATGAATATCTGCTTGGTGTAAGTTATTCTACCGAATATTCTTTGCTTACTGAATATAGCGATAACCATTGGTATGCTGTGTGTATATATGATGGTTATGGCCGAGAATCTCGACCTGCTATAGTTGGTTATAACGGAGGCGTATCTCAAACAGTAAATCTTTTAACCCCAACAAATGGCGTGAAAGTAGACTGGGCTTGTGCTTTCTCATGGACAACTCTCGACAATTCAGTCTATACGTTGGAAATAGCCTCAGATAAGGATTTCAAGGATATTATATTCTCACAAAGCTGGATTGAAATGCCAAATATCGCCCTCGATTTGGGCTTTATGGAGGATAATAAAGAGTATTTTTGGAGAGTCATATCAATTGAAGATGGCAAATTTGAAGCCGTGAGCGAAGCTTCAGCTTTCATATCTCCCACTCGCAAAGATGCAGTTAAAGCCAACCTCATTTCGCCTAAAGATGGAGAAAACATAAACACCGACATCACTTTCAAATGGGAAGGAGATGAAAATGCAGATAATTTCACGCTACAAATATCCCCCTCGACCGATTTTGCAGAGGTGATTTACCAAGTGGAAACTACGGATTGTAAAGTCGAAATCCCTTCAGCATTTATAGGTTTAGGGACTCACTATTGGCGCATAATAAGCGAAGGAACACATGTAAACAGATCGGTGTCAGAGTATAGTTCTTTCGTAGTAACAGAGGTGGGAGTAGGCAATTTTGAAGAGGGATATGAAATCAAAAATGACACATATAATTATCCTGATAATGATGGCATAAGCGTTAAAAATTTATGGATGCGCTCAGTTCGCTCAGAATTTGCTAATATCTCATTTGAAGATAATGGGAAACTCAATCGCACATTCATTGCAAAAGATGGATATGTGTATCTTGCAGGACGCACCGAAAACTCGTCAACTGCGTCTGTGTATTTGCGAAAATTCAATGGTGTAACAGGCGAACATGTAGAAGATAAATATATCTATAACTCAGCCTCGGCCAATTCTTATCCATGCAACACCATTACAAAAGACAGTAAAGGGAATGTGTGTATAGCTAACATGTCAACACGCATTGACTCGGTAGCAACTGTGATAAATCATGTGGACTTAAAATCAGGTTGGGCCACACCATTGTGCTATCTCACATGCCCAATAGGTGGTCGTGCCGATAATATATCAATCTACGGAGATATATTGTCGGATAAATACTATGTATTTGCAGCAATTAAAGATACAAATAAAGTAGTGAGATGGACAGTTACAGGCAATACCTTTACAAACGATGTGTGCGAACTTAAGGCGTTTTATCCTAAAAGTGCAACAGCATTAGGCACAGCACCACTTGTTACGCCTATAACTGAAAATGATATCATGGTAGATGGTACAACGATATATCCTACACGCTACAACTTTGCTACAGGCGAAATCACCGAATCGTTTGCCGAAAAGACAGCACTTGCCCCCTCGAAAGCATCGGCATCAGGCGTAAAATTCTTCACCCTCGCTGAAAAAACCTATATGGCTCATGCATATAATCATTACAACGCAAACAGCAATCCCTCAAATGTGCAAATAGTTTCGATAGATAATCAAATTGATTTTAGCTCGATGAAAGCATTGTGTAGTTTGCCACAAAGTGGTCTTGGTACGGTGTCGATAGGCACACTACATGTATTGGCTGATTTTGTCCAAATCTCCGACAATAAAGGAATGCTATATGTATATTCTCCAGGCAATGGATTAAGTGCCTACGAACTCACCGATAGCAACAGCGCATCGGTTATAAACATCATTGCTAACAACCATAATGAAGTAGAATACTTTAACCTACAAGGTATGAAAATAAATCAACCTTCATCGGGCATCTACATCATGCGCCAAGGTAATAAAGTAACAAAAATAATTCGCAAGTAAAGGCTATCTTTTAAATACTCAATATACAACAAGGGTTGCCTCACACAAGGGCAACCCTATTGTTATTATTATGCTTTATCTAAACTATATTGAAATATCTTTATAATTATTTCTTTTGAGGAAGTAATTCATCTATATTGAACTCAAAAACATAGTCATTTTGGACATTCTCAATCATAATTGGCATAAGAATACTCATTTTTTTACCTACATTCAATGGAGCCAATAGATCATAATATTCTTGTTTTGAATAAACACATGGTATCAAATATTCTTCTCTCCAACCACCATATTGACCTGACACATAAAAAACATTATCTGTTGGCAATAATAGGTCTGAGATTGAAGCATTTTTTGGTATAGTTGTTGCTGGTTGACTATTATTTCGTTCCGTATATTTAACTCCTGCGTGCATTACTCTTCCTACCTTGCCATTAATATCTACATAACTAACATCATCCCAATTAATTTTAACTGTATGACCAGATTTATTGCGAAGGTCAAAATTGAACTGCTTTGGTGAAACAGACCACGCTATATCGATAAAGTCATCTTCATAACGATATTTTGTTAATCCTCCATCCTCAAACTTAACTACTTTTGTTTCTCCAAATTGTTGTTTTGCATTAGATGGACTTTCTACCTTTGATAAGCCGACATTATAAGAAGCGACATAAGACGTAAAACATGAAGTCATTGCAAAAGTAGATACTACTAACAACAATAAACTAATTAACTTTTTCATTTTAATTATAATTTAAGTTTTGTGCAATATTGCCTAGTTATAATAGATTGGCAATAAGAAAAAAAAGAACGTAGTGCCAATCCACTCGTTCCGCAGGGTTACCACACCCTATCCAAGCAGTGGAGAGCACTACGTTGTATAACGCAGCACACCCATACTTGGATTTATTATAGCCATTTCGGTCTATGTTGTGGTAATTTGCGGAACGATTAGGCTATCATATGTAAATTTGTAATGCCTCTGCATTACAATGCAAATGTATGAAACATTTATCAATTAAGCAACAACACTCCTATTCTTTTTAATTCAACTCTTATAATTATACCCAGTATAAAATGAAAAAGCCCCGATTCAGGATTGAATCGAGGCTTTCAGGATAGGGGGCGGTGACCTACTCTCCCACTTTCGCAGTACCATCGGCGCGGTAAGGTTTAACTTCTCTGTTCGGAATGGGAAGAGGTGGAACCCTTACGCTATCAC
>JAFYSL010000065.1 GCA_017559355.1 Muribaculaceae bacterium | reverse complement strand
CTGATTGGATATGTATTTAGAATAACATCTTTAGCGTATTGTGCTTTTTGCTTGAAATCCGATTCCTTTATAATTCGATGTTTTTTTAACGGATGACGATGTGTTATCCCTAAATTATAAGGTTCATAACGGACATAACTTTTATCTAATACTTCAATAGGAATACGAGATAAATCAAGTCTTTTATTATCTATTCTTTTTTTCATATCCTTTTTCTATTTCTAAATATCTCAAAATAAAAGTTTCGTTTTCAGTTGTTGCAAAATTGAGCAAAGATTATCCCATTGGACAGCAAATCTATTATCAATCTCTAAAGGGTATTTTTTTCTTGACAAATTGTGATGATACACTACATTAAGAGTTTGCATATCTACAATAATACTGCCGTTCATGTGTTTATTATTGAAAATAACATCTCCTTTTAATACTATTTTATTATTAGTTAATTCGTATAATTCATCCAATTGAAAAAGTACAATACCTGTATTTTTTCTTAAATTATGACAATAGAACATATATCTAATATTCTTATAAGGATTTATTATCGCATCCATTACTTTACGCTCTAAATCAATCCCTTGTGTAATTATATCATCATTTGCTTTTTGTTTTGTTGCCTGATGTACTATTGCATATGTTTTTGCTTCAATTTCATTCAACATTGGTATCACTGCGTTATATATATTCTCTTTTAATTCTGATTCTGTTAACGTTATAACCTTTCTGCCCATAATACTCTTTTTATATTAAAATGCCATATTTCTTCATTACTTCCTCAAATAACACCAAATTATATCTTTTACATAATTCTTCTAAAGTCATATCATAATGAGGTATTTTATTTTCACGAGATTCGTTTAACTTATTCCATCGTTTTTCAAGTTCATCAATCTCTTCCATGTTTTGACAGCGAGTAAATTCTTCATAGGGTTTCAATCCTTCCTCGGTCATTAATTCTAATGATTTATCTTTCATAATAGATTCCGCTATTTTCCATTTCTTCTAATTCACTTATTAGTTCAAAAACAGGTCCAAAACATTCTTCTTCTGAAATGGTGTTTTGCATACAATATTCCATCCATTGCTGTGGTGTCCATTTTTCCATCATTTTGACCTGTTTGGCCTCATCAAGTTGATTGAATTTTTCAAAATTAATTGATCCATCCTCATTTAAAATCATCTTCTCCATAAACAAAGGTTTTATATAAATATCTTATCTGTGTTTTATCTTCATCAATTCCTTGCTCACTCTTCTATCTCGTTAAATCTTCAAATAATTTATTCAATTTATTTACTGCTTCGTCCAGTGGCATACATTTATAGTAAGCCCTAAATTCTTCAATGGTATTAAACTTTGGTGCTACTTGATTTTTTTGTTCTTCAAACTTTTTGCGAACATATTCATTGCTCTCTTCAATTATAGCACAAAACTCTTCGTGTGTCATATTTTGTAGTTCCTCTACGCTATATCTAAAAAAAGGATCATCATTATATCCCATACTACATCACAATTTGCCTTCAAACAATTTATTTAAATTATTTACCGCTTCTTCAAATGGGATACAATCATAGTAGGCACGAAGTTCTTCAATAGTATTAAACTTTGGTGCTTCTTGATATTTTGATTCTTCAAACTTTTTGCGAACATATTCATTGCGTTCTTCAAGAAGTGCACAATACTCTTCTCGTGTCATATTCCTACGTTCTTCAGAAGTATATCTAAAGAATGGATTGTCGTTATATTCCATAAAAAACAGGTTTAATTATGTGTTATTCTTTAATATTTTCAGTTTATGTGTTTATTAGCATCTAAGCAGTAAATTATTAGGGGGGAATTTCCTTTTTCATAGCCTTTTTATGTAATAAAAATAAAAGTTTAGTTTTCTCTTAATGCAAATATACAAATTTTATCCTCTAGTCCCAAATTATAGTGCTATTTACTAGCATGAAATATTGAATTTAGGGGAGTGTGTTATCCTATGTTATCGGTGTTATCCATAAATAACACGATAACGATGGGTGGATTTGGGGGCAACTTTTATTCATTTTTTAGTGGGTTGTAACTAACGGGAATTTCTATAAATTCCACGAAAGAGTTAAACATTAGTTTTTGGGAACAGTTCTTTTGTGTGCTTCATAAAATTTCACAAAGCAATTTATAGAAGTTCCCTAAATATATTGTAAATTTGCATCAATAAATAATTGACCTTACTATCATGACAAATCTTGACATTAACGAAGTATATAATGCACAAAAGGTATTGAGTGGGGTATTGCGTAAAACTCCTCTTATATGGTCGCGTCGTCTAAATCACGATGTAGATGTGTATATCAAACCCGAAAATATGCAATATACGGGTTCGTTTAAGTTGCGTGGGGCATATTATAAGATTTCTCAACTCTCTGAGGAAGAGAAAAGTAGAGGGGTGGTTGCTTGTTCGGCTGGTAACCATGCTCAAGGGGTAGCATTTGGTGCATCGCACAATGGGATAAAAGCGCTGATTTGCCTTCCAGCGGGAGCTCCAATCTCAAAGGTTGAAGCAACAAAAGGTTATGGAGCAGAGGTGTGTTTAGTGCCAGGTGTATATGATGATGCTTATGCAAAAGCAATTCAACTTCGTGATGAAATGGGTTACACTTTTGTTCACCCATTTGATGATCCTAAAGTAATTGCTGGTCAAGGTACTATTGGCTTAGAAATTCTTGAAGATATGTCTGATGTGGAGGCTGTGGTAGTGCCAATTGGTGGTGGTGGACTCATCTCGGGTGTGGCATTTGCTATTAAGACACTCCGTCCTGATGTAAAGGTCTATGGCGTTCAATCGTCGGGAGCTCCAAGTATGGCAACTTCATTGCAAGAGGGTAAGATTCAACATTTGTCATCGGTGTCGACTATTGCTGATGGTATTGCAGTGAAAGAGCCAGGTGTTAACACTTTTGAGATGTGTAATAAGTATGTCGATGAGGTGGTTACTGTTAGCGACGATGAGATAGCCGCTGCTATTCTTGCACTGCTTGAACAACACAAGATAGTATCGGAGGGAGCAGGTGCAGTTGCTGCTGCTGCGATAATGTTTAATAAACTTCCTCTTGAAGGTAAAAAGACAGTGTGCTTAGTGTCGGGAGGTAATATTGATGTGACAACATTAAGTCGTGTAATAACTCGTGGATTGTCAAAGAGTGGTCGCAATTTTACATTCAAAATCGACCTTTACGACAAACCAGGTCAATTGTCGGGTGTATGTAACATTATTGCCGATTTAGGTGGTAACGTGTTGTCGGTGGCTCATGAGCGCATCAACGCAAGTTCGGAGATAAATGGCTGTGTGCTTCGTATCGAACTTGAGACACTCAATAGTGAGCATATCGAAACTATTCGCCAAGGATTGATAAGTGCTGGATATTGTGTATTGAATTAAATCATGGAGAAAAAACAATTCTTATATTGAATATACACATGTTAACATAAGAAATATTACTAAATTAGTAAAAAGTGCGCCAAAAGTACCGATTAGTTGGAACTTTTGGCTTATTTTTTCGTTTTTAATTTAATATACGAGTAAATTATGGTAATTTTGCACGAATTTTAAGCTACACATAAATATATATGAAAAAAATCGTTCTAAAATCTTTAATTGCATCGTTGTGCATGGGTATGTCACTCCCAGTTTTTGCTCAAGATGCAAATTATAACGACACACTAAAATTGTCGCTTGACCAATGTATTACCATTGCATTGAGCGAAAATCCATCAATCAAAGTTGCCGATATGGAAATTGAACGAATGGATTACTCTAAAAAAGCTGTAATAGGTCAATTGTTGCCATCTATTAGTTTTGCAGGGCAATATAGTCGCACATTGGAAAAACAAACAATGTATCTCAATATGGGAGCATTGACAGGAGGAGGTTCTTCATCAGCAGGTGGTGAGGAAGCAAGTACTGAAAAAGCAAGTTCGTCAAGCAGTTCATCTGGTGCAAGTGGTATTAAAATGGGTCTTGATAACTCATACTCACTCGGATTCTCTGCATCAATGCCATTGATTGCTCCTCAATTGTGGAAATCACTCAATCTTAGTGATACTCAAATTTTGCAATCGCTCGAAACTGCACGCAAATCACGCCTTGATCTCATTAATCAAGTGAAATCAGCTTATTATGGTCTTCTTCTTGCAAATGATTCATATCGTGTGATTCTTGATAACTACGAAAATGCAAAGTTCACTCACGAGATATATGTAAAGAAACATGAACTCGGTGCAGCATCGGATTATGATGTGCTTCGCACTTCGGTTGCAGTGAAAAATGTTGAACCCGAATTGCTTCAAGCTGAAATTGGCATCAAGCAAGCAAAACTTCAATTGGCAATCTTGATGGGTATTGATGCTGCAATCCCATTTGAAGCAACTGCTTCACTTGCTGAATATGAGCAAACAATGTATGAAGACGCTCTTGCAATAAATAAGGATACAGAGAAAAACTCTGACTTGAAAATGCTTGATATTCAAACACAATCGCTCAAAGATGCTCTTGATATTCAAAAAATGGCGTGGTGCCCAACTCTTGCACTTACAGCCAACTATAACTGGACTTCAATGTCAGATGGAAACTTGTTTAAGAACTTCCGTTGGAGCCCATATTCTACTATCGGAGTAGCATTGTCAGTGCCCATCTTCCAAGGTGGTCAAACCTATTCAAAGGTGAAACAAGCAGAAATTCAAGTAAAGGAGATGAAATTCCAACGCGAAAATCTTGAACGTTCAATCAACATGCAAGTAGAAATTGCTGTTGATAATATCAATAAAAATGTGAAACAAATCGCGTCAAGTGCTGAAAGTGTGAAACAAGCTGATAAAGCGCACGAAATCGTTGAAAAGAGTTTCAAGATTGGTGCAGCTTCATATCTTGATCTTCGTGATTCGGAACTTGCTCTCACTCGTTCACGTCTTGCATACTACCAATCAATTTACAATTACTTGGTTGCAAACAGCAGTCTTGAATTACTTTTGGGTAATGCCGACATAGAACGATACACAACTGCTGAATAAAAATGAATATCCAAACATTGAAAAAATTATATCGTATGAAATTATATAGCAAATCATTCATTTACATGGCAATTGCAACCTCATTGGTTGCTTGCTCTTCAAAGGAAGAAACTCAAGTGACAACCGAAGTGGAAGTTCTCCCAGTGGTTGAGGTAAAAGAGGTGACAACTCACGAAGTGGATCAAGTGAAAGAATACACTGCAACAGTTGAAGCTGATAACATTAACAACATTGCTCCAGCGTCGCCTAATCGTATTAAAAAGATTCTTGTTGATGTTGGTTCACAAGTGCGTCGTGGTCAAACTCTCGTAGTTCTTGATGAAGCAAATACTGATCAATTAAAGGTGCGTCTTGACCTTGCAAAGGTTGAGTATGATCGTGCTGTAAATCTTCTCGAGATTGGTGCTGGTACACAACAAGCAGTTGACCAAGCAAAGAGTAATCTAGATGGTCTTGAAAGCCAATACAAAAACTTGATGGAAAATACAGTGCTCACTTCTCCTATCAATGGTGTAGTTACTGCACGTAACTTTGATCCAGGTGATATGTGTAGTGGTTCTCCTATCTTGACAGTGGGTCAATTGAGTCCATATGTGAATGTAATGATAAATGTGACTGAAGTTGATTATTCAAAAATCAATAACGGTATGACAGTAACAGTGGCATTTGATGGTTTCCCAGGTGAAACATTTACAGGAAAAGTGAAACGAGTTTATCCTACTGTGGACCCAACAACACGCACATTTACAACTGAAATTAGCATAAACAACCCAAATCAACGCATCAAACCAGGTATGTTTGCTCGCGTAACAATCAATCTTGGAACAGTTAACCACGTAGTAGTTCCTGATCGTGCTGTTGTAAAACAAACAGGTTCGGGTAACAAATATGTGTATGTATATAAAGATGGTGCAGTATCATACAATAAAGTAGAACTTGGTCAACGCCTTGGAGATGCATACGAAATTATTTCGGGCGTAAATGATAAAGATCTCGTGGTAATCAATGGCCAATCTCAACTTATCAATGGTTCAAAAGTGCAACTACTTAAACGTGATGCTGCGGGTAATGCCGTAGTTGATTCAGTTGCTACAAAATAATCCTATTGTATTAATCGAACATATTATCTCAACATAACATTACAAAATTATGAGTTTATATGCAGGTGCGGTAAAACGACCCATTATGACAACGCTTTGTTTCATTGCCGTTACGATCTTAGGGTTGTTCTCGCTTTCTACACTACCTATTGACCTTTACCCAGATATTGAGACAAATACCATCATGGTAATGACTACATATCAAGGTGCAAGTGCTCAAGATATTGAACAAAATGTAACTCGTCCACTTGAGAATACTCTCAACGCAGTGGAACACTTGAAACATATCTCGTCAAAATCGCGTGAAAATATCTCAATTATCACACTTGAATTTGAGTTTGGTTACGATATTGATGCGTTGACAAATGATGTGCGAGACAAACTGGATATGGTGGAAAGTGCTCTGCCCGATGATGCAGAGAATCCTATCATCTTCAAGTTTAGCACTGATATGATTCCTATCATGATGCTTTCGGTGCAAGCCGACGAAAGTATGCCAGGGTTGTATAAAATCCTTGATGACGCTGTGGTAAACCCATTGGCACGTGTTGATGGCGTTGGTTCGGTGTCAATCTCGGGTGCTCCAAAACGCGAAATTCACGTTTATGTTGATCCAGTGCGTCTTGAAGCTTATAACCTTTCAATTGAAACAATCTCGGGTATCATCGCTGCTGAAAACCGTAACGTGCCTGGTGGTTCATTTGATATCGGTTCTGACACATATTCACTTCGTGTACAAGGAGAATTTGTATCACCTGAACAAATGAGTAATATTATCGTAGGTTCACGTGGTGGCAAAAATATTTTCCTTAAAGACGTAGCAAAAGTTGACGACTCTCTCGAAGAACGTGCTCAACAAGCATATACCGACGGAAAGAAAGGTGCAATGATTATTATTCAAAAACAATCGGGTGCTAACTCGGTAGAAATCTCAAACAAAGTACTTGAGATGCTCCCATCATTGCAAAAACGCTTACCTGCCGATGTGAAACTTGATATGATTGTTGACACATCTGATAACATTCGCAATACAATCAATTCACTCGTTGAAACTGTATTGTATGCGTTGCTATTTGTTGTGATTGTAGTGTTCTGCTTCCTTGGTCGCTGGCGTGCTACAATGATTATCTGTATCACAATTCCTATCTCATTGATTGCTTCGTTTATCTATCTTGCAATCACTGGAACAAGTCTTAACATTATCTCATTGTCATCGTTGTCAATTTCAATTGGTATGGTGGTCGATGATGCAATTGTAGTGCTTGAAAACGTAACAACACACATTGAGCGTGGTAGCGATCCTAAGCAAGCTGCTATCCATGGTACAAATGAGGTGGGTATTTCGGTTGTGGCGTCAACGCTCACTTTAATTGCCGTATTCTTCCCATTGACATTGGTTACTGGTATGACAGGTGTGATGTTTAAGCAACTTGGTTGGATGGTAACAATCATGATGATTATCTCTACAACTTGTGCATTGTCGCTCACTCCAATGCTTTGTTCACAATTGCTTCGCAAAAATATCAAACATGGCAAGTTATATACAATATTCTTTACTCCAATTAACAAAGGACTTGACGCAATCGATCGCGCTTATGGACGCTCACTTCAATTTGTTGTTCGTCACAAAATGTCAACAATCACAGTGTGTACAGCAATCTTTGTCGCATCAATCATCCTCTTGAAATTTGTGGGTACAGAGTTCTTCCCAACAGGTGATAATGGTCGTCTTGGTGTGTCACTCGAACTCCCTATTGGTACTCGTGTGGAAATTGCCGACGATGTGGCTTCTCGCCTTGCTAAAGAATGGCAAGAAAAGTATCCTGAAATCGCAGTGCTTAACTATACAACAGGGCAAGCATCAAGCGATAATACTTATGCTTCATTGCAAAATAACGGTTCGCACATTATTTCAATGAATATTAAGCTGGCTAGTGTTGAAGAGCGTGAGCGTGGTATTGTTGAGATTGCTGAAGGCATGCGTAACGACCTTAAACATTATCCCGAAATCAAAAAGTCGCAAGTGAACGTTGGTGGCGGCGGTGGAGGTATGGGCGGCCAATCAACTGTTGATTACGAAATTTATGGTTATGACTTTGCTCAAACCGATACAGTCGCTCAACAAGTCAAACGCATTCTTGAGGGGGTAAAAGGTACTGCCGATATCACAATTTCACGTTCTGACTATCAACCTGAATATCAAGTAGACTTTGATCGTGAAAAATTGGCTATCTATGGTCTTAATCTTCAAACAGCGGCAACATATCTTCGTAACCGCATTAATGGTAGCATCGCATCGCTTTACCGTGAAGATGGTGAAGAATACTACATCAAGGTAATGTATGCACCAGAACATCGTACATCAATCGAAGATATCGAAAATATTCTCATCTATAGTGCAACTGGCAACGCAGTGCGTATTAAAGATGTTGGTACTGTAGTAGAACGCTTTACACCTCCTACAATTGAACGTAAAGACCGAGAGCGTATCATTACAGTGAAAACTACTGTGTCGGGTGTGCCTATGAGTGAGGTTGTAGCTGCTTCACAAGCCGAAATTGATAAGATGGATATCCCTGCAGGTATTGCAATCGAACTTTCGGGTAGTTACGAAGACCAACAAGAATCGTTTGCCGACTTGTTAATGCTTGGCGTGCTCATTATTATTCTTGTTTACATTGTGATGGCTGCGCAATTTGAATCTTATGTATATCCAGGTATTATCATGACATCATTGCCATTTGCATTTACAGGTATCTTTGGGTTGTTGTTCCTTACAGGACAAAACCTCAACGTAATGTCAATGATTGGTGCTATTATGTTGATTGGTATCGTAGTGAAGAATGGTATTGTGCTTATTGACTACATTACACTTAACCGCGAACGTGGCATGTCAATACGCCATGCGGTAGTGAATGGTGGTGAATCTCGTCTTCGTCCTATCGTAATGACAGCCTTGACAACAATCCTTGGTATGGTGCCTATGGCGGTAGGCTCGGGAGAGGGTGCAGAAATGTGGCGTCCTATGGGTGTTGCCGTAATCGGTGGTTTGACATTCTCTACATTCTTGACTCTATTCTTTGTTCCTGCAATGTACTGTGTATTCGCAGCTGTAGGTGTGAAACGCATTCGTCGCAAACTTCGCAAAGCATATAACAAATAAAAACTTATAACACTTCACGCAACTCAGTGTCATTGTGACATTGGGTTGCGATAAACAATAAATTAGATAAAATAATGAAATCAATATTAATAACATTTGACCAAGCTTACTACGAACGTATCGTTGAAATGCTTGAATTTAATAACTGTCGTGGCTTTACTGCATGGCAAGAGGTTCAAGGACGTGGTAGTAAAACGGGCGAACCACATTATGGTTCTCACGCTTGGCCATCACTTGCTTCAGCTATTATCACCGTTGTAGAAGACCATCGTGTTGATAATGTGCTCAATATTCTTCACCAAATGGACGTAGAAACACCTAAATTAGGGCTTCGCGCATTTGTTTGGAATATCGAACAAACAATTTAATGCAAAAATATTTGCATGATTGCGGGAAAGTTGCTACCTTTGCACCCGTAATCCTTGCGCGCGTGGCGTAATTGGTAGCCGCGCTAGACTTAGGATCTAGTGTCGTGAGACGTGGGGGTTCGAGTCCCTTCGCGCGCACAAAGACAAGTCATCATCGATGGCTTGTCTTTTTTGTTATCCTTATTTTCCAGATTTGCGACGATTGCAATCACGACAAAGTAGTTGAGGTTACCTGGACAAAAAGTAGGATGAAAATACACTAAAAAACTCTTAGTAGACAAAAAGTATGATAAATACCCCATTGAAAGCTTTCAATGGGGTATTTAT
>JAFYSL010000064.1 GCA_017559355.1 Muribaculaceae bacterium | reverse complement strand
TCACTTCTTTTAGTTATAAGAAATAAAAGAGACTTATCCGAATAAGGAAAAGTCTCCAGTTGGGTTGTGGTAATATATGCAAGAGAGTGTTTATGAAACCAAAAGTCTTCATTGGAGGATTATCATCATTCCGCCCCTAAACCGCCCCTATTAGATTATAACATTTATATCATATTGAATTCCAGGTGATTTACGATTATATATGAAGTTCTAATAGAAATAAATATAAAAAATGAGTGAGGAGAGATGAAAAATCTTTCCTCTGTTGTTGTCTTTATAGGTTGTTGTTGCGGTCGAGGTATTCCCCAAACCACATACCACCAAGGATTAATGCGCACCCTATGCCCCCAATTATTGATAATGGTTCGCCAAGGAATGCCACCGATGCAATGAGTGTGATGATAGGAGAAATGTACATGTAGTTAGAGGCTTTAATTGCTCCTAAAAATTTTACCGATTGTGCCCAAAGGATATACGCGAGCATTGATGCAAATGCTCCAAGGAAAAGGAGATTACTCCAAACCTCAGTGCGAAGTAATACTGAGGGCGAACAAAGTTCGGGTTGGAAGAACATAAATGGAAGTGCAGTTAATACACCATAGAAGAATGTTTTGCGCGATATAAACATGACACTATACATAGCGTTGAGTTTTTTCAAAACAAGGCTGTAAATAGACCAACTGATAGCGGCAAGTAATGAAAGAATATCCCCTAATGGGTTGATGCCCACATTAGAACTACTATTAAATATGACGCATGCAACACCTGTAAATGCAATGAGAGAACCAACGATTGTACCTTTGCCTAATTTCTCGTTTTTATACAGCATCCACATGAGCATTGTAGTGATGAGTGGAGAGGTGGTAACGAGCAAGGATACATTTGTTACATAGGTATATTCGAGAGCCATATTTTCGGCGATGAAATATATCGAACCAGCACAAAGTCCACATGTCATAAATAGAACTTCGTCGCGAAGAGTATTTGCCCACAGGCGATTGTGGCATGCGATAAGAATTAAAATGTATGCTAATACAAAACGATAGATGTAAATTTCAGCAGGACCTAATCCATTCTCAAGTAACACCTTTGTAGAAACGAACGATACCCCCCATGCAGTAACTGTTATTAAGGCTCCGATGTGGGCAAGTATCATGCTGTGTTTCTTTATGTGTCCTAATTGTGACATTTTGTGTTTTGTTAGTTCAAAATATTTCACGCAAAAGTAGTCAATATTTCTAATTTAATTGCATTTTTATTAATGAAAATGGGAAAATTGTAACTATATTTGTGAAAAATTTATTTAACCTAATTTTAATAAAAAAGATTATGAAATTAATGAAAATGACAGGTGTAGTTGCTTTGTGCGCTGCATTATTACTCTCAACAGGTTGTGCTTCAATGTCAAACACTGGTAAAGGTGCTCTTATTGGAACAGGTGGTGGTGCTGCTCTTGGCGCTGGGATCGGAGCATTGATTGGAAAAGGTAAAGGTGCTGCTATTGGTGCTGCTGCAGGAGCTGCTGTAGGTGCAGGTGTAGGTGCATTGATTGGTAACAAAATGGACAAACAACAAAAAGAACTTGAAGAACAATTAGCAAACGCAACAGTTGAAGAAGTAACAGATGTTAATGGTTATCAAGCTATCAAAGTAACTTTTGAAGGTGGTATCTTATTCCCAACAAATGGAACTACATTAAACAACTCTGCAAAAACTAACCTTGAAACATTTGCAACTTCTTTGAAAGAAAATCCTTATACAAATGTTCAAATCTTTGGTTTCACAGACAACACTGGCTCAATGGCTGCTAACGAAAAAGTGTCAAATGGTCGTGCTGAATCAGTTCGCAAATTCTTGGCTGGAAAAGGTGTTGAAGAAAACCGTCTTACTTCACAAGGGTTGCCAATGCAAGATTATGTTGCTGATAATGCTACTGCTGAAGGTCGCGCACAAAACCGTCGTGTAGAAATCTATATTTCTGCAAACGAAGAAATGATAAAACAAGCTGAAGCTGGTACTTTGAAATAACATATCTCCTAATATATTAATGCGTTAGCGACAGGACGGAAGTCTTGTCGCTTTCGTTTTGTTATAAAAGGGTTAAACGATGAGGGATTGTTGCATAATTGCCATAAACGCCTTACCTTTGTGAAATATAAAATATTAGAATTTAAGATATGAAAATAAAGGCTCTTATAATGGCAGTTGTATTGTCGGTAATGTCGATTAATGCAAGTGTTTATGAATTACCTATTAAGGTTGTTGACGGAGTAGAGTACTACTATTATACAGTAAAGGCAAAAGAAACTCTTTATTCACTTTCGCATCAATTAGAATTGTCGCAAGAGGATATGGTAAAATATAATCCTTCGTTGGTAGATGGTCTTAAAGCTGGCGCTACATTATATTTCCCTGTCGATGAGTTAAACTTCGTTTCTACTCCTATTTATCACAAAGTGAAGAAAGGTGAGTCGGTGTATGGAATCAGTCGTCAGTATGGAATGGAAATTGAGGATTTGATTCGTTTAAATCCATCGGCTAAAGATGGTATAAAAGTGGGTGAAGAATTAGTGATTAGAGAGGTTCGCAAAACTGCTACCACAAAAAAAGAGGTGCCAACATCAACTACAGAAGATGTGCAATCGGTAGAGAATGATCCAATGATATTCACGCAACCACAAGTGGAGGTAACAGAAGATGTTGAGGAAAGAGAATCATTTAAGATTGCTTTACTTATGCCATTTATGTTAAATGAAGAGGGAATGAGCAATGCCACTCGCACATATCTTGATTTTTATAAAGGATTTCTTCTCGCAGCTAATGATTTGAACAAAAAAGGTCAGCTGATAGATATATACGTATATGATACATATAATAACATTGACTCATTATGTATGGTGTTGTCAAAACCTGAAATAGCTGACATGAATGTGATAATAGCACCTCCGGGTGAGAATAAATCAGTTAATTTGATAGCATCGTCGGTCAGCAATCCTAATATTGCAGTATTTAATGCATATTATGCCAACGATACTACGCACTTGGAATATCGCAATGTGATTCAAGCAAATATTGTGCGAGATAAAATGTATAATAAGGCAATTAAGCGAATCGTAGAGGAGTATAGCGACTATGTGCCAGTAATTATTGGTTCGCCAGCAAATACTAATAAAGCATCGTTTGCTGATATGGTTAAGGCTGAGTTTGAAAAGAACGGAGTAGAATCACAACGAATTATATTCAAGCGGTCGTTACAGCCTGTTGATTTGACGACACTCAATAAAAATACAAAGTATTTGTTTATTCCATTATCAAGTTCGGAACGCGAATTGGAAAAATGTGCCGATGCATTGATTGAGTTCCGCAAAGCTAATAAGGCTGATGTGGCAATGTTTGGTTATCCTGAGTGGATTGTATTTAAGGATGGGCTATTGAATAAACTTCATAGTCTTAATGCCGTAATATATTCACGATTCTATTTCAATGAAAATGGCAAAAAAGAAAAAGATTTTGTTAAGAAATTTGACGAAACGTATAAGTCACCAATGAAAAAGAATCAACCCATGCAATCTGTATTGGGTTATGATTGTGGATATTACGTGATTAAAGCATTACGCAGTGGTGATGGCAACATATTTAATGGGCAATTCAGATATGAGGGTTTGCAAAATGTATTTAATTTTACGAAACCAACAACTACTGTAGGTGCTGAAAATCAAGAATTATATATGATATATTATCGCCCAAAAGGGAATGTGGATTGCGTAATATTTTAATCAATGGCGATGATGAAGAAATTGTTGTGTGTAATTGTGCTATGTGCTTGCGTGCTTTCAGTAGGAGCACAAAAGTTGTATAATCCACATATTCATATAGGAGCTAAAGGTGGTGCTACATTTTCATCGGTAATATTTTCGCCTGAGGTGGATCAGTCGATGACAACTGGAGTGCTTGGTGGTGTGTCATTTAGATATGCCGAGGAACGATATGTAGGGCTTATGGCCGAATTGAATTTTGCTCAACGAGGTTGGAAAGAATCCTTTGAAGATGGTGAACCATACAAATATAATCGCACACTTTCGTATATACAACTTCCTTTGATGACACACATATTCTTTGGCAGTCAACGAGTGAAATATGTGATAAATCTTGGCCCTGAAATTAGTTATATGATTGACGATAACATCAGTAGCAATTTTGATTATAAAAATCCACCACAGTTTGCTAACTCTTATCGCACAACAGAGCAATTGGATATGTCTATCCAAAATCGATTTGACTATGGTATCACAGGAGGGCTAGGTGTAGAGGTGAAGATGAGTCGCCTACACTCATTGATGCTTGAAGGACGTTACTATTTTGGTCTTGGCAATATCTTTAACGCTGCTAAGAAAGACGTATTTGATGCCTCTCGTCACTCATCAATACAAGTGTCGCTTGCATATTATTACCGATTGAAATAATCAATAGAGCAGCATAACAAATAAAAGCGAAGCTTTATGGCTTCGCTTTTATTGTATCCCCGTGGGGAGTCGAACCCCAATCGTTGGAACCGGAATCCAATATTCTATCCATTGAACTACGGGGACAAGTGATTATTCTTACTGTTTTGTGTGCAAAAGTAGTGGTTTTTTTGTAGTTTTGCAAATAAGAACTTATCCCAATAAATAATCGCTGATATGAATGTAAAAATAGAACCATCGTGGCAAGAACGACTAAAAGGAGAGTGGTCGAAAGATTACTTTGTGGCGCTTACAAATTTTGTGCGTCAAGAGTATCGCACAAAAACAATTTTCCCTCCAGGTGGAAAAATTTTCGCCGCCTTTGATGCATGTCCGTTCGATGATGTTAAGGTAGTGATATTGGGGCAAGATCCATATCATGATGTGAATCAAGCCAATGGATTGTGCTTTTCGGTTAATCCAGGAGTGCCCATGCCTCCATCGTTGGTAAATATATTCAAGGAGATTCGTGATGACTTAGGAAAACCTATTCCAGAGAATGGCGATTTAAGTCGCTGGGCTTGTCAAGGGGTTTTGTTACTCAATGCAACGCTCACGGTTGAAGCTCATAAAGCTGGTTCGCATCAAAATCGTGGATGGGAACAGTTTACCGATGAGGTTATAATGCGTCTTGCACAAGATAGAAACGGCATAGTATTTATGTTGTGGGGGTCGTATGCGATAAAGAAAGGGGCGTTTATTGATCGCAATCGTCATTTGGTGTTGACCTCGCCTCACCCTTCTCCCTTGTCGGCATATCGTGGCTTTTTAGGGAATAAGCATTTTTCGAAAGCAAATGAGTATCTTCGTTCTATTGGTAAAAGTGAAATTGATTGGTAAAATTTGATAAAATATGAAATATACTCTTGAGGAAAGAATTGAACGAGCCCGAGTGTTGCACAAACAAGGCTACAATTGTTCGCAATGTGTGGTGATGGTGTTTGACGATATTCATGAATTGGATGAAGAAGTTATTGCTAGAGTCTCGGCAGGATTTGGCGGTGGAGTAGGAGGTATGCGTCAAGTGTGTGGTGCTGTATCGGGAATGACAATGATAACATCGCTTGTGAAATATGTTCAACCATCTGACAAACCGATGCTTTATGCCGAGATAAAGTCTGTTGCCGATGAGTTTAAGACGATAAATGGCTCGATAGTATGTGGAGAATTATTGCGACCAGGCCGTAAACCTTGTATAGGGCTTATTGAAGACGCAATTACAATTATTGATGCTCGTTTGCGTTAATATAATATATGAAGTGTAAAATTTTACTCATATTGTCGTTGTTGCTATTGTCGGTAAATTTGTATGCCGATGATATGATGAATGGTATTTTTAATCCTCGATTTAAAACTTTGCAAGTGAAAGTTGAGGGTAATAACTATGCACCTCCTGTAATAACTCTAAATTCAGATGATAGGGTTATTATTTCGTTTGACGAACTTGCTGATGAACATAGTTATCTTCGCTATTCGCTTGTGCATTGTAATGCCGATTGGACCCCCTCAGGATTGGTTGAATCGGAGTTTGTAGATGGATTTAATTTGGGAAATATAGAGGAATATGAGTATTCACAACTCACCACAACTCATTATGTGCACTATTCGGTGGCAATACCTAATGATGAGGTGCGTTTTACCGTTTCGGGAAATTATCTTTTGAGAGTGTTTTCTGAGGATAATCCCGATGAAATATTGCTACAAGCACGATTTATGGTATGTGAACCATTGGCATCGGTTGGAGCATCATTAACATCTCGTACAGATATAGATTATAACGGGGCTCATCAGCAATTGTCGCTAGAGGTAGATGTAGCAAAGGTTGGTGTGCAAGATTTGTATAACGAAATAAAAGTAGTGGTATCGCAAAATTCGCGTGTAGATAATGAGGTGATACTAACCAAACCATTGCGTGTATCGTCGCAAACTTTATGTTATGAGCATCAAACGCCTTTGATTTTTACAGGTGGGAATGAATATCGACGCATGGAAATAACATCGGTGACATATCCTGGAATGCATGTAGAGGAGATGTTTTACTCTGCTCCATATTATCATCAACGATTGGAGGTTGACAAATTGCGTTCGTTGTCGCAATATCTATATGACCAAACTCAGTTTGGCCGTTTCACCATACGCGAATATAACTCATCGCAAAGCGACATTGAGGCCGATTATGTAATGACGCATTTTGCGCTTGATTTGCCAGAGCAGTTTGAATGTGGCATCTATCTCGATGGTGAATTTACCAACCGTCGATTTGACGAGCAATCGCAAATGGTGTATAATCGTGAAACTGGAAAATATGAAAAAACTCTCTTGCTCAAGCAAGGTGCATATAACTATCAATATCTTGTAGTGCCATACGGAACAATGCGAGGCTCTACAGCTCCTATTGAGGGGGATTTTTATGAAACTGTAAACGAATATCTTGTAAAAGTATATTATCATCGTCCAGGATCGCGTTATGATCGACTTGTGGGGGTGTCGGTAATCTTTTCGGGAGAATAAATAAATTTTTAAACAATTGGAAACAAGCGAAGAAATAATGTTACAAATTAAAGATACACTCGTGTCGCTCGACCTTGCCGAGCAGTTCTTTTGTTGCGACCTCGACACTTGTCTTGGCGAATGTTGTATTGAGGGCGATGCTGGAGCTCCTATTACTCAAGAGGAGTATGATAAAATAAAAGAGATACTTCCAGTGATTTGGGATGATCTTTTGCCTCAAGCGCAAGCCGAGATTGAAGCCAACGGAGTGGGGTATGTTGATGAAGAGGGCGACTTGGTTACATCTATTGTTGAAGGTAAGAATTGCGTGTTTACATGTTATGCGCCAGGTGGTATGTGCCAATGTGTAATTGAAAAGGCATATCGTGCAGGTAAGATAGATTTTTATAAACCATCATCATGTCATCTTTATCCAGTGAGATTAAAAGAATATCCAACGTTTACTGCTGTGAACTATCATCGTTGGAAAATCTGCAAATGTGCCGAACTTCTTGGTCGTAAAAATAACCTACGAGTATATCAATTCCTCAAAGAACCATTAACACGCCGATTTGGTCAAGAGTGGTATGATGAGCTCGTAATGGCATGTGAAGCATATCTCGAAGAATATGGTGATAAATAGGTGTTAATGCATAATTAGAAGCCTAAATATCGTTATTTATATACAAAAAGGTGCATCGCTCTAAGTGATGCACCTTTGTTATAGAATAAGTTATTTGTGACCTATTTTACACTACCGTCAAGGTTGAAACGAATTTCATAATCGTCATAATTTTTAAGTTCTACGACGATTGTATTGCGACGGAACTCTACCTCGTCAACTTGGTCAAATAATTCAAGCGAGTTGAGATGATTTACTGCTTTAGCAGGAAGAATCGCTTTTAGAACCGATTGAGCAATTACGCCACGATCTGATTCGATTTTGATAAGTTTCCCTTTTTTATTGAATTTAAGGTCAACACCATTGCTTAAATCCACGTCATATTCGCTCCCCTCTTTTTCGCAGTAATAAGCTTTTGCATCACTGTAATGTTTATTGATGAATGTTTTTGCAGCACTTGGAAGAGTACTTACAGGGACATTACGATCAGCCATCGCGAAAAAGCCAATAGTTGCAATAAGGGCAACAGCTAAGAAAAGTTTAGAAAATGTTTTCATTTTAAATAAAGTTTAGTTGTTAGTAATATTTTTAATACACCCTTTTGACCACAAAAAACGACAAAAGGTTTAATGGGGATATATAAAATAAACATAATTTAACCAAAAGAGGGCGAAAATCGAGTTATAAATGATTAAGAAGGGGAAAATCCACTTAAAGAACTGCCGAAATAATAGTATTTAGAAATAGGGATTAACATAGAACATGAGTATCTTGGGCAGAAATAGTGATGTGTAATTCTTAAAAAATCTTTAATTCTAGGGGATAGTTCAAGACTTGAAAATTTCTTGCGAAAAAATAATTGAAATTTGTGTAAAAAAATATTTGAGTACAATAATCTTATTATCAAGGAGTAGGGGGTAGTGGGGTGCAAATTGAGATAAAAAAGTTTGAAAAAAAGTTTGTCATATATTTGCACATATCAAAAAAAGTGCCTACCTTTGCATCGCATTTGAGGGAAAACCTTAGTGCTAACAAGGTAGATTCGCTAGCTCAGCAGGTAGAGCACATCCCTTTTAAGGATGGGGTCCTGGGTTCGAGCCCCAGGCGGATCACGAAAAGGAGTTCAGTCGAACTCCTTTTTTTGGCTCTTAACCAAAGGGAATTAACGATAACACACTGAGTTTCAACGCTTCCGAGTCGAGAATAGTCAAATTACTAATTTCGACTGAGAGCGACAGAAAAAGACTAAAAAGGACTCTTGCCTACCCTTTTAGGTAAGAAATAAATTTTAAGTTTACTTATTTTAGACATAAAATTATCACAACAATTAAATCCGTTTTCATTCCCTTCAATAAAATCGTAACCCGATAAAAAGGGTATAGTATGTAATGTTACCCGTTACCGAGGGTAACATGGGAAACATGTGGTAACATTATAGGTATGACTGTTATTTGCCAAAGAATAGGTTTTAAAGGCTGTATTTTAGGGGTGGCAGTATAGTGTTGCTGGGAATTGTTGCTATAAAAGATTGGTGTGGTATATTATACACGGATTGAAATTTTATTTGTAACTTTGTAGTTTGAAATGTAATGGATGCTCGCTTTTGGGAGTATTTTAGTTACAATGTTTATTTTGAGATTGTTGAAGTCTCGTAATTTTTTTAACTGCCGGTTTATGCAGAAGATTAGAAATATTGCTATTATTGCGCACGTTGACCACGGGAAAACTACTGTGGTGGATAAGATGTTGCTCGCGGGAAACTTGTTTCGCGAAAACCAAACTGCGGGTGAACTAATTCTTGATAATAATGACCTTGAACGTGAACGTGGGATTACAATCCTATCTAAAAACGTATCAATCGATTATAAGGGTTATAAGATAAATATTATTGACACTCCAGGACACGCCGACTTTGGTGGAGAGGTGGAACGTGTGTTGAATATGGCTGATGGCTGTTTGCTCCTCGTTGATGCCTTCGAAGGTCCAATGCCTCAAACACGTTTCGTGCTTCAAAAGGCTATTCAAATGGGATTGAAACCTGTTGTGGTAATCAATAAGGTGGATAAACCCAACTGTCGTCCCGACGAGGTGCAAGAGATGGTATTTGATCTTATGTTTAACCTTGATGCAACTGAAGAACAATTGGATTTCCCAACAATATATGGTTCGGCAAAACAGGGCTGGATGAGTACAGATTGGAGCAAACCAACCGAAAATATCCTTCCACTTCTCGATGCTATCATTGAATATATTCCAGAACCAGAAGTGATTGAGGGTGATGCTCAGATGCTTATTACTTCGCTCGATTTCTCTAACTATGTGGGACGTATTGCTATCGGTCGTGTGCATCGTGGAGAGTTCCGTGAAGGCATGGATATCGCATTGTGCAAGAAAGATGGCACAGTGGTGCGTCAACGCATCAAGGAACTTCATACATTTGAGGGTATGGGTCGCAAGAAGGTGCAATCGGTTAAGAGCGGTGATATTTGTGCGCTTGTGGGTATTGAAGGTTTTGAAATTGGCGATACTGTGGCCGACTTCAATAATCCTGAGTCATTGCCTCGCATTGCAATCGACGAACCTACAATGTCGATGACTTTCACTATCAACGACAGCCCATTCTTCGGTAAAGATGGTAAATTTGTTACTTCGCGCCACATCGCAGATCGTCTTGAGAAAGAACTCGATCGTAACCTTGCGTTGCGTGTGACAAAGGCCGACCATGAAGATGTGTGGACGGTGTTTGGTCGTGGTGTACTTCACCTTTCGGTGTTGATTGAAACAATGCGTCGCGAAGGGTATGAATTGCAAGTGGGACAACCACAAGTAATCATCAAAGAAATTGACGGAATGAAGTGTGAGCCTGTGGAATTGCTCACAATTAACGTAACCGAAGAGTATTCAAGCAAAATCATTGATATGGTAACACGCCGTAAGGGGGAAATGGTGTCGATGACTGCTCAAAACGACCGCGTGCACATGGAGTTCTTCATCCCTTCACGTGGTATTATCGGTTTGCGTAATAATGTGTTGACAGCATCGGCAGGTGAGGCAATTATGGCACATCGTTTCCATGAATATCAACCTTGGAAGGGTGATATCGAACGTCGCACAAATGGTTCGCTTATCGCAATGGAGGCAGGTACAGCTTATGCTTATGCAATCGACAAGTTGCAAGATCGTGGTAAGTTCTTCATCTTCCCACAAGAGGAGGTATATGCCGGACAAGTAGTAGGGGAGAATGCTAAGGATAACGACATTGTGGTGAATGTAACCAAGTCAAAGAAATTGACCAATATGCGTGCATCGGGTGCTGATGACAAAGCGCGTATCATTCCTCCAATCGTATTTAGTCTTGAAGAGGCTCTCGAATACATCAAGGAAGATGAATATGTAGAGGTAACGCCACATCACATTCGTCTACGTAAGATTATTCTTGATGAAATCGAGCGCAAACGAGCAAATAAAGTATAAAATATAATTTTAGACAAATATGAGTGGATATCGCAGTAACACTGTTGGTATCCACTTTTTTTATGGGTAGATTGTGTGAAAATAGGGAGGTAATGTGGATATGGTAAATTTATGAATGGAAATTAAAGTTACTTCAAAATAAATATGCTATATTTGTGATATTAAATTAGAGTTAGTAGGCAAGTGCAAAAAGTAAAACCATATTCATTGAATATCAAAGGTCGCTTGGTGGAAATTGATCGTCCTCAAGTGATGGGGATTCTCAATGTTACACCCGACTCATTTTTCTCTGATTCTCGTTCTTTTGATGTCGACGCTATATCGCAACGAGTAGCGACGATGTTGACCGAAGGGGTGGATATGATTGACATAGGAGCATATTCATCACGCCCTGGGGCAGGAGAGGTATCGCCACAAGAGGAGATGCAACGCCTTGAGCGAGGTATGGAGGTTGTGAGAAAAGTAGCCCCTTCAATACTAGTGTCGGTCGATACATTCCGTGCCGATGTTGCACGATATGCAGTTGAAACGCTTGGCGTGGACATGGTTAACGATATATCGGCAGGATTGCTTGATGAGAATATGGTAGCAACGATTGCTCAGTTGAAAGTGCCATATATCGCGATGCATATGCGTGGCACACCTACAACAATGAGTGACTTAACGCAGTATAATAATGTTACTGCCGATGTGATGCGCGAACTATCACAACGTATTAACGAATTTACACTTGCTGGCATAAATGATATTATAATCGATCCTGGATTTGGTTTTGCAAAGACTACTGAGCAGAATTATGAGTTGTTGCAAAATCTTGAATTATTCCACGAATTAGGCTATCCGTTATTAGTGGGTGTATCGCGTAAATCGATGATATATCGAGCATTGGGTGTTACTCCCGATGATGCATTAAATGGAACAACAGTGGTGAATACAATAGCATTGCAAGCAGGAGCATCGATATTACGAGTGCATGATGTGAAGCAGGCTGTTGAGGCAGTAAAGATAATGATGCTCACCAACAAATAATAAAAAGTTGAGTTATGGAATTTTTTGGAATAAAAGATGCTTTTGACATATTGATAGTAGCCATGGTGCTATATTATTTATATCGCTTGATGAAAGACTCGGGCGTGATAAATATCTTTTATGGCGTAATGGCGTTTATCGTGGTGTGGGTAATTGCATCACAAATGTTGGCAATGCGATTGACAGGTACAATCCTCGATAAGTTTATGAATATCGGGTTATTGGTGCTTGTTATCTTGTTTCAAGACCAATTAAAACGCTTTCTCGTTGACTTAGGGTCGAAAAGAAGATGGCGATTTTTACGCAATTTGTTTCAACATAATGCTACAAGCGAAGAGGGTGTGTCGCAACAATGGATTATGTCGATTGTGCGCTCATGTATGAACTTGTCAAAGAGTAAAACGGGGGCATTGATTGTAATTCAACAAGATGTGCCATTGGAAAATTATGAAAACACTGGTGATGCAATTGATGCATCGGTCAATTCTCGCCTCATAGAGAATATATTTTTCAAAAACTCACCACTTCACGACGGTGCAATGATTATTGCTGGTGGACGTATCAAGGCAGTAGGTTGTATTCTCCCTGTGAGTCACGATCGTTCTATCCCTCGTTCGCTTGGTCTTCGTCACCGTTCGGCATTAGGTATCTCGCAAGCCACAGATGCCATTGCAATTGTAGTGTCGGAAGAAACAGGTACTATTTCGATAGCCTATAAAGGCGACTTGAGAATGCGCTTATCAACTACCGACCTCGAACAACGATTAAGTCAGTTGACCTCAAAGTAAACAATTCTATATAGCGACAAAAACTCCGAGCAAACACTCGGAGTTTTTTATTTGATATTATCGATTAGTAATAACTAACTTATTTGATTGCAATTTTGATTATTTCGTTGTCGCTCTTGGTTATAGCTCTAACGACATATATACCAGAGTGGAGTGAAGTAGTTGAGAGTGATGTCCCTTGTGTAGATGCTACTTTGCGACCATTAAGATCAACCACTTCTATATAAGCGTCCTGGGTGGATGAAATTACACCATTGTTAAAGCTGATTATTTGATAACCTTTGTCGGCGATAATATTTTCAATACTTGCAGGTGCTTCAAATATCGTAGAATTGTCTTTAGTGTTAAGAATGCGACTGAAGATTATTTGATAATCTCTGCTGTCGGGTTGAGCAATAGTGGGATAACTGAGTAGATGACCATTGCAAAATGATGTACCATCGCTAATAATTCCGATTCCTTCAATGATTTGGAATATAGTATTGTCGTTGTCGTCTGTTACAGTAAATTTATCATGATCGCGATAAGAGTATCGGAAATTTTCAGTTGAAATATTTGTAAAAGCGGTGTTAATGTATTGCAATGGAGCAGCGTTAGTAATGTTGTTATAGTCATATAGCACTATTTCATTGTTTTTGTCGTATTCATATCTGCACAATACTTGGTTATTTTTCTCATCGTCGCGCACATATCCAAGAGTAATAGTATCATTTTCGTTGCTCCATGCCACACATCTACGATAGTATTTGTTGTCAATTAAATGGGTTTCTTTCATCTCAATCCAGAAAGTCGTTTCGGTTGTAACATCGCTTATTAAATCGGTATTTTTAAAAAGATATTCCCATCTCACATTATCACGAGTGAGGAGTTCGGGACCATAGAACGAGGTGTTGTAGGGCGATTCATATACTAAGGTATTGTCGGCTGAATAAAAACGCTTGAAATAGGTAAGAGTGTTGCAATGACAAGCTGCTAATGTGGGAAAACGGAATAATAAATCGCCACCCATGTATGATGCAGAAACATATCCAATTCCCTCGATATAGTATTCTTCATCGTTAAGATAGTGGCATTGACGAGCAACTCCGTCGTTGGTGGTAATAATTTTAGTGCTATCAATAGAAACTTGTCCCCAATTGTTGCTTTGGGTGTATAAGTCGGGATTTTCGGGATTGTCAAAGTCGTATAATAATACTTCGTGAAATCCCTTTTCAAGGCAATCGTAATAAAGATCACCACCCCACATAGTGTTGATAGGCGAGGTATATGACTCCTCATATAACGCATAAACTTTGTGCTCGTTAAGGTCTTCACGTAGATATGCTGCGATAGTGTATTTGTTTGGAGTTGGAGTAAATTCAGGGAAAAGGTAATGGCATTTTTTGTAGTTTACATTGTTTATCGTAGTATCCCCCTCAATGATGATAGAATAGGGGTGAAATTCCATCTGTTCATATAGCCAACCGTCTACCATGATTTCACCTTCCCATCTCACACCTTCTTGCACAAGAGGAATATAATCTGTCGACGTTTGTGCCACTAGAGAAGGAATAGTGGCAAGTAACACGCTTAAGTTAAGGAGTAGATTTCTTTTCATAACGGTAATGTTTAAGGATTTATAAGTGTAAAGTTATTTATAAATTTTCATTAATCAAAGAGTAAGTAATAAGAGCAATGCGATTATTGATAAATATTAATGGGATGTTTATTATTAAGTTCTTAAGATGTAAAATGCTGATGTAGTGTAATAATTCCTAAAATAGGGGATATATGAAGCCCATTTCCATACTTGTCGAGGTTTTAGTCCAAACTTTTGTTTATAGTGGGGATTTATAAACCACAATGAGCGATTAATGATAGAAAAGTTCTCAACCGAAATTAAATTTTCAAATTTTTCTATTGGCATACGAGAGCGTTTAATACTCATTAATTCGTCAATGGCATTTTGAGGTATGTTGCTTAATTTTAGCAATCCTTGATATATAGGATTGGGTAGAAGATGTATAAAAGGGAGTTTTGAAACCAAACCTCGTGTAATTTGTTGGTGTCCACCAAATGGATTTTGCCAAGCAGGGAATCCGAAGAAAATAATACCTTTGGGATTTATGTAATGTTTTATGTGACTGATAAATGCTTGCTTATATTGAGGTTCAATATGCTCTATGACATCGTGAATGAGAATGATATCAAATCGCTCATTATCAGATTGAGGAATGGGGGTATTAATAAAGTTTTGGCAAATGAATATGCCTCGTTGTTTCTCCTCCTCAAAAAAATCTTTTGCTTGTTCAATACGAGTTTGGCTAATATCAATCCCTTTTACATAGCACTCCAATTCGGCGAAAGGGAGAAGATTGCCACCTTCACCACAACCAATTTCTAAAACACGACTATAGGGGGTGATGGAGATATATTGTTGCAAATAGTTGATGTAATATTCGCGAGCAGTATTAGCCAATTCTTGGAAATATTTATATCTATTTAGATGTCGTTGTTGCATAAGTAATATGTTTGAATCTCTATATTATATAGAGTCCATAAATCAAACAATGACTGCATAACCTGAAGGAAACTTTATTATGTGATGTTTGGGAGGATAATTGTTGTCAGTGTAAATTGCAAAGTATTAGTGGATTAGGTGTTGTTTTGTGCTAAATATGTTGCAAAACATGTGCTAAAATTTGGTGTTATATATATATATTCGTAAAGTTTTTACGGTTAAGTATAGTTAATTAAAAAATAATAGAGTGTCTTATTTCGTTATTGTCAATAATTTTAATTACTTATAAGAATGAAAAAAATTAGTTTAATATTGGCTTTAATATTGCCTATGCTATTTACATCATGTGGATTTTTCTCAGAGATTGATATGGGATATCCTAAAAAAGTGACATTTACTGCAGATGGTGGAGAGCAAACTATTTATGGCGAAATGTCTTTTAATACAGCAGAGATTCATAACTTTAATAATGGAGATCAAGGAGAAATTTCATTAGGAGGGGAAGATGGTATGATTGTAAATGAATATAAATGGCTGAAAGTAGAGTATAAGGAAAGAGGAACAGGTGAACTGAAAATATATGCCGAACCAAACACCACAGGAAAATCACGAGAATTGCATATAGAACTCATTTCGGGATATGAATATCAAGTAGTGAAAGTCGTACAAGAGAAATAGACGAAAATGTATAACAAATAAAAGTAACACACCTCACTCAATCGAGAGTGGGGTGTGTTGTTTTTAGGATGTCAATAGAGTGGTGAGACCACCTTATTTTACTGGTCGAATCGAACATCCACCATGCCTATAACTAGTTTGACATAAATCAAAGAAATTATTAAAATCAAAGCATAATTCTATTCCATATCTATTGATTTCATTTATAGTTGAACTCCAATAACGACCTCTAATTGGGTAAAAAGTAGTTCCACTAATATAACCAGCAAATGGGAGAAATATACTAACACCATTCAGTCCAGTGACTTTATATCCATAACTATCTTTGTAGTAAATCCATGTCCAAGTGCAATATGAAATGAGTTCCTTAAATTCTTCGTAGGTGGGAATACGCCATTTCCCTTTCCAGTTAAGTCGTGCAACATCGTATTTAGTGCCACTAATATTAGAACCGATATCAATAAATTCACAATAAACAGGATTTGCGGTCAAATAACCATCTTCATTTTTGTCAAACCAATGGCTATAATTAGATAGTGAATATTCTGCTTTTGTTTCGGTCTCCCCACATGCATAATAGTCGCCAAATTCTTCGGGCGCTGTTGCTCCGAGATTCCATCCAGCCCAGATAGTTCCACTAGGTAATCCTAAATCAACCTCTTGATCAATGGCGATACCATATTCGTCGATAGTTGGCTCTTTTTTGGGTGGTATAGGTTCATCTGCATTGCAAGATGTTGTGCCAATGCTTAATATTAAAAGTGAAAAGAGTCCTAATGTTTTAATCGTTTTCATGTTGAATATTTATTTTACCAACTAAATCTAAATCCGATAGGTATTGAGAAATTGTACGGATGTTCAGTGCGATAAGTCTTAATATTACTTCCGTCGGGGATGTAGTATTGGAAACTTGGTTCGGCAAAAATGCCAAAATGAGTAGAAACCTTGTATTGGAATCCCACTCCGATACCGGTCGACCATTGTAATGGCATGTCAAGCGATTCTTTCTGATGCAAGAGGGTAGATCCGTTGAGGACAAAATCGCTTGAAACTGACGAATAAATAGGGATATCCATCGTGAATCCGAGTGATGTATATAGGCTCCATTGACGGTTTTCTAACCAATTGTAAGATGCTTTTAATGGAATGCCTAAATAATGTATTTCTTGGTTGTCAATAATGCCTGCAAATGGTTCTCCAGTGGTAAATTGAGATGATAGACGGGTGTAAGACAATCCTGATTCTATGCTCCATCGTTTGGTTAATCTATGTTGTAGTGCCAAAGAGAATGTGAATGGTAAGTCGTGGTGCGACTCGCGAGTAATTTCCTCATTGCCAGCATTGATATTTGCTTCGGCAATTTTGATAAGAGCATTGAGCTCATCGATAGTCCAATCAGGGCCATATTCTTCATAAAACTCTGGATACCACTCATATTCTTCTCTCCACATATATAGATTATGTAGGAAATAATACCAATCGTTGGTAAAGGTATTGTTGCTTCCATCAATAGGAGGCCAACCTGCATGAGGTGGTGGAGTTGTTGGTAATTGAGAGGGAGAAATAAGGCTATTGTTATTCCCCATATTGCCCGAATAGGCGAAATGTAAATTCCATTTTGAGTTGTTTGTTTTCTCTTTGATAGGAAGAAAATCAAAATCATCATCTTTATCAGCAATGAATATGTTGCGATTTGGGTTGATGGTGGAAGGTTGAGTTAGAGTAGGGATTGTGTCGGTTGAGGTTGTGTCGACAGAATCGGTTATTGCATTATTCTCAACGACAATAGTTGCCGATGAATCTTCGGGAGTTATTGCATTCTTGACGAGATATTCTTTAGTGTATATGCGCTTTGACTGATAATGAGGGGTAGTGGGTATAGGTGTGTGGTCAATGCTCTTTGTAGTATCGACAGGTGTAGATGGTTTTGTAGGTTCATTTGTGTTGCTATTTGCATCTTGCTCCTCTTTATTAGTGGCAAGAGTGGGCAGTTCTTTATTGTCGTTGCGAAGGAATAGGAACGTAATAGGGATAAGCAACAAAGCCAAAAGCAATGCCCAATAGGTAGACAGTGATTTGCGTAACATTTTCTTTGCTCGCGCCAATTGAGATGAAGAAGAGTGGGCTGCGATGCCGAGAATTTCTGCAATTTCGGTGTGCGACATGCCTTGAATAACCGACATTTTGAATACTTTACCATAGCCTTCTGGTAAATTGTCAATCGCAGCCATAATGACTTCAAATGGGGGAAGATTATCGGTATTGTTGCTATTGCTTAATTCCGTTTTGCGATATAATTCTTCATCAGTAATTTCCGCAATGGAGATTGATTGAGGAGTGTTATTGCGATTAATATATCGCAGAGCAACATTAGTAGTGATGCTTGAAAGCCATTGCTCAAATCGACGAGGGTTTTGGAGCTGATTAAGTTTGGAGAACGCTAAAATAAATGCATCATGTACTAATTCTTGAGCAATCATATGGTCGCCAACAACCTTAACGCACACTATTTCCATTTTATGAGAGTATGCGTCATATAATTGGCTCAATGCTTGTTGGTCGCCATTGAGTCCACGGTTTACCAGATTCTCAAGCTCTTTGGTTGTCATGGTTTCTATATTATCATAGATGCCATGATTGAGGAAAAGACTGCGTGAGAATGGAAACATTTTTTGAAAAAAGTTTATCGGTCTTAAAAGATACCTAATCCTAAAAGGAAAATGAGCATGATGCAGATAGGAGCTAAATATTTGAGGCAGAGCACGAGGAGCGAGAATGTGCGAACGCCAATTTTGCCACCATTTGTGAGCGTGTCTTTAAGACGAGAACGTTCTAATATCCACCCAGCAAAGATTGATATCAACATACCTCCGAGGGGCAAAAGAATATTTGACGATGTAAAATCAAAGAAGTTGAAGAAGTTAATATCAAATAGTCCGAAGAAATTTAAGTTGCTCAAATAACCAAATGATAATGCACTAAGTACGCCTCCAACGAGTGCGACAGCAAGGTTGAGTGTTGAAGCTTTGGTGCGCGACATCTTTTTCTCTTCGCTGAGGAATGCTATCGACACCTCGCTCATAGAGATAGTAGAAGAAAGCGATGCTAAGAATAAAAGGAAGAAAAATAGAATAGACCATATCTGTCCACCAGGCATTTGTGCGAAGATTGAGGGTAGAACCTCAAATACAAGTGCAGGTCCTTGTACGGGAGACATGCCAAATGAGAACACGGCAGGGAAGATTATCAATCCAGCAAGTATTGCAACAAGAGTGTCGAGCGACGCTGTAATTGTAGCACTACGCACAATGTGTGTGTCTTTTGAAAAATATGAACCATAGGTCATCATTGTGCCAAGTCCGAGACTTAATGAAAAGAATGCTTGACCAAGAGCACTAACTACCACCTTTGGGGTGATTTTAGAGAAATCGGGTGTAAAAAGAAATGTCAATCCCTCACTTGCATTTGGCATCATGAGAGAGTTGATGCAGAATATGATAAGTAACACAAACAGTGCTGGTATCATGATATTTGACATCTTTTCAATACCCTTTTTTACACCTCTCACTACAATAATATAGTTGCATAGGAGGAATAATACTGTCCACATGATAGGACGCCAATTGCTTGTTGAGAATGTTGAGAAATGGCTATGAAAAGCATCAATGTTTTTGAAGTTTAGACCACCTACAATTGATTGGTAAAGATATTCCATAGTCCAGCCAGCAACTACTGAATAGAAACTCAATATCATTATCGAAGCGAGAATCCCTATATATCCCACCCAGTGCCATTTGCCCGATGCTTTGAGGGCGCGAAATGCTCCGAAGATGTTACTTTGAGTAGAGCGACCTATTGCAAACTCGGCACACAATACTGGAATTCCGAGTATGACGATGCATAAAATGTAGCATAGTAGGAACGCTCCACCGCCATTATTGCCAGCTTCATAGGGGAAACGCCAAATGTTGCCAAGTCCAACGGCCGAACCTACGGTTGTGGCAATAATGCCGAGACGAGTTGCAAATTGTGCTCTATTATTGTTAATTGAGTCTGCCATATATATGTTTTTAGTTGCTACGTGGAAGAGTTTCGCTTAAAGGATTTCGTTCCACTGGTTTGCGTTTAGGATTGTTGTTCTTTTTCTTGCGAGGTTTCTTTTTTTTGGTAGTTGTAGTAGTGTCGATTGTTGTAGAATCGATTTGTACTTGCAGTTGTTGCACAATGCTATCAGTGTTGGTAGTGTTTTGACTGCTCGAATTGTTGCAATTGCGCACGCAAAACGATATAATAGCAACAATAGTAAGCAATGCTATAACAATCAACATGCCACGTCGTTCACCAATATTATACTTATTCTTTGTCATTTGATAAAATGGGCAATGAGGATTGTTGCGATAAGTACAGGAGCAACAAAACGTACAATAAATAGCACGATATTAAATACTCGAGATTTTACTGTGCCATAATTGGTAAGCTCCCCTTTGAAGAACGATTTAGGTGCTATCCAGCCCATGTAGATGCATAATAATATAGATGCAGTAGGGAGCAGGATATTAGTGGCAATGGTGTCGAATAGGTCAAATAAAGTGAGTCCCATTACAGTCATATTGCCGAGGCTCCCTTGCGATAGAGAGCAGAGTGAACTGAAAATGAATAGTGGTGTAATGACTATCAAACATGCTTTCCAACGCTTCATGTTAAATCGATCTTGCATGAATGCTACTGATACCTCTGCGATAGATATTGTTGAGGTCAACGCTGCCACCATAAGGAATAGGAAGAAAAGAGTTGACCATAGTTGAGTTAATGGCATTTGTGCAAATATTGAGGGGAGGGTAGAGAATACCAATGAAGGACCTTCGAGCGATTCGCCAGTTAATCCAAATGAGGTAACAGCAGGGAAGATAATTATTCCCATCATTATTGCTACGGTCATGTCGAGAAGAGATACAGTTACGGCTGTGCGAGAGAGTATAGTGGTCTTAGGATAGTAAGACGCATAAGTAATTAGGATACCCATTCCGAGGCTTAATGAGAAGAATGCTTGCCCCATGGCGTTGATAATAACCGAACCGTTTATTTTGCTAAAATCGGGGTTGAGAAAAAATTGCAAACCTTCGTTGGCTTTAGGTAGAGAAAGGGATACGCATCCAAAGATAATGAGCAATATGAATAACATAGGCATCAAAATGTTTGATAGACGTTCAATTCCCTTTTTTACGCCACATAGCAATACCACAAAGTTGGCAGCAATCATGATATAGGTGAAGATGAGAGGGTTTATATCGTCGACGATATATTCTTTCATCTTTAACGCAAACTGTGTGCTGTCAATCTCGGTTGCACTATTTAATGTTGTGTATAAATCGCCCGTAATGGATTGCCAGAGGTATTCCATAGTCCACCCCGCAACAACCATATAATAGCATAGAATGAGATAGGAAGCAGAGATGGCTATAGCACCCACCATCCACCATTTTTTGCAAGGTGTGACGTTCATAAAAGAACCCACTGCGTCGGATTGCCCTCCACGACCGAGTGAAAATTCAGCCATCATCACGGGGATACCTAATATAAAAACGCAAGCAATATATACCAAAAGGAATGCTGCGCCACCATTGCTTTGTGCTAATACGGGGAAACGCCACACGTTACCGAGTCCTACAGCAGAACCTACAGTGGCTGCAATTAGTCCGATTTTTGTGGCAAATTGAGTGTTATTTGACATGATAGAATTTTAGTGAGTAATATTGTTGCAAAAATAATGATTTTGCTTGCAATAATAAACTAAATAAGGTTTTATTTTGTAATTTTGTAAGCGATTTTACTAAATTAACTCAAATAATGAAGAAATTTCTATATAATATTCCAGCATATTTGCCCACTACATTAGCATTATTATTGTTGTTTTATTTAACGCTTATGCCACAACCTCTACCTCCTATTGAGGTGCCTATGTTGAACGCTGATAAATTAGTGCATGTGGCGATGATGTGGGGCGTGAGTGCGACAATTATGTTTGACTATAAACGACGAGAGCGACAACGCTTGTTGCCACTCTCGGTAAAATTGTATATAATGGTGGGAACTATTGCTCTAGGTGTACTTATTGAATTAGCGCAAGGAACCGACTTTATAAATCGCGGCTGCGATGTGTGGGACGGGATTGCTAATGCAATAGGGTGTGTAGTGTCGTTCTTTGCTACTCCACC
>JAFYSL010000063.1 GCA_017559355.1 Muribaculaceae bacterium | reverse complement strand
GCCGTTTTTAACGACCTTATTTGAGCCACAAAAAAAGCATTTTTTTTACCATATCAATAATATTCTTCACAAAGATATGTATTTCAGCATATTACAAAGGTTTCATCCTACTTTTTGTCTACCTTGCCTACTTTTCACTGTAACGCTATATCAGGACTAGACAATATACAGCAACAAAGGAGGTCGCATCATGCGACCTCCTTTGTTATTCATTATTGTATTAACATTATGGAGTGATAGTATTGTCTTCAGCTTTTTGTGGAACCAATGCCCCATTGGGAATAGGTAAAATTACTTCTTTAGGCTTATTGTCTTTTTTATTCAATCCTTCAATAATAATGTTTGTGATGTCTAATGTAGGATTGAACAATATACCAGCTGATTTATATAATATTGCATCGTATTTATAAATTGCATTATAATCGGCTATGTAATTCATAATTGATTCTTGAAGTAATTGCATGCGACGAGCGTTTTCGGTATTAAACTCTTGAGTGAGTCTTTGTTCTAATGCTCGCACCTCTTCTGCCATTTTTTGAAGTTTATTTTGGTCATTGCGCACAGCTTGATCAGATTGGTATTGCTTATTTTGCAATTTCTTTGCACATCTTGTTTCAAAATCCTTCACGGCTGTGTATTCTGCAGTCAATACATTTTTAGCACTATCTGATGCTAATAATGCCCATTCTTGATATTCAATGGCTTTTGTGTATTTCGACATAATAAGTTCCATGTCTATATATCTGATGTTGATAGATGGGCTAAGTGAATTAGGAACTACTACTTCTTGGGCAGATGTAGCCATAAAGATTCCTATTATTGCCAAAATAAGGCAAATGGCTTGTTTTGAAATATTTTTCATTGTTATAAAATTTTTGAGAATGTGCTTTTAATGATGTCGGACTTCTTGTTATGTATTAAATTGTGATGCGTTTTGTAATATCTCCTACTTTGAGTATATATATACCGCGAGTGGGTAGGCGAAAACGAGATGTGCCTGGTTGAATAGTTTCTTGCGATATGAGTTGTCCTAAGATTGAGAATACTTTTACTGTAGTGGGGCGTGAAGTCGTAACATATACATACCCTTCGCTTACTCTTATTTCAGGACCTTCGACATCGATACGTTCTGTTTGAATTTTTCCTCCAGTGCGTTCCCATGTTGATGCTGCATTCGCTCCTAAGCAAATGCCACATACAACAATAAATATGAGGATTAGACGACGCATATTTCGCAATAAGTATTTCTTTTACGGACCAAAATTAATCATTTTTTACTTTATATCAAAATATTACATTCTATTACGAAAACAAAAAGGTGTATCGATTTGTTTCGATACACCTTTATTTATATGATAAATGTAGTTGCGATTATTTTTTTGCTTCAGATTTGTTTTCTTCGGCTTTCTCTTCTTTAGGAGTAGCAACTTTGTTGTAGCGAGCATTCAAACCTTCAATCACTTCATTTGTAATTTCAAGAGCAGGATTGAAATATACACCCGCTGCTTTGAAAAGGATTGCATCATATTTGTGCTCTTTGTTGTAATCTTCAATAAATGAAAGAATTGAGTCTTGAAGCTGTTTTTGCCATTCTGCATCTTCTTCAGTTGCACGGCGACGAATTGTTTGTTCTTGTTTTTGAGCATTCACCACCATGTTTTGATATTTTTGAAGGTCAGCATTATAACTTGCTTCGGTCAAATAACCATTGTTTTTAGCTTTAACTTGGCATTCGTTTTCAAATTTTTGAGCTGCAGAATACAGACCTTTAATTTTCTTTTCAAGACGATCAGTCTCTTTTACCAACCACTCTTTGTAATCAATAGCAAGATTGTAGTGAGCAGTGATTGAATCCATATCGATATAACGAATGTTGGTTGTAGTTGGATATGTTTTAGCTTGTTTTGCAGATTCTACTGCTTTTTCATTTGAGCATGATGACACAAATAAGAGTAATGCCAAATTGGCCAAGATTGCGAATTTCTTCATGTTAGCGTTTTTTGTTTATATATTTTTTGTATTATTTCGTTTATTTTAATCGTCACGCATATTTGATACATTGTTATAGTTAAAGACACCATTTTTAATGCTCAAAATATGTTTTCGAGGTGCAAATATATGAAAGGAATCCTAATTATTTGCTATATATAAATTTTATTTTGTAACTTAGTGTGCGAATAATGATTTTTTTAACATTATTTTCCATCGTTATAAATATTTTAAGCAGTTAATTCATTAATTAAACACTAACTAATATGACACTAAAAGACTTAAAACCATCTTTAATTTGGTCGATTTTTGATGAAATCACCAAGGTGCCTCGTCCTTCTAAAAAAGAAGAAAAAATTCGTCAATGGCTTCTTGATTTTGCCGCAAAAAATGATATTACAGTTAAAACCGATGCTATTGGAAATGTTGTAATGAGTAAACCAGCAACTCCTGGTCATGAAAATGCTCCTGGCATCATTCTCCAAGCACACATGGATATGGTGTGCGAATCAAATGAACCATTTGATTTTGAAAATACTCCTATCACTACTCGTGTTGATGGCGAGTGGGTATGGGCTAATGGCACTACTCTTGGCGCCGATAATGGTATCGGAATGGCAGGCGCACTTGCTGCATTGGTTGATGATACTCTTGTTCATGGTCCACTTGAAGCATTGTTTACTGTTGATGAAGAAACAGGCTTGACTGGAGCAAACAACCTTGGAGAAGGCATGATTTCAGGTTCAATCCTTCTTAATCTTGACTCTGAAGATGATGCTGAAATATTCGTAGGTTGCGCTGGTGGTGTTGATACTACTTGTACATTCAAGTATGCACAACAAGCAGCTCCTCAAGATAAACAATATCTCAAAATCGCTGTTGCTGATGGTCAAGGTGGTCACTCAGGTTGTGATATCCACCTCGGTCGTGCTAATGCTAACAAACTTCTTGCTCGTTTCTTGTGGCAAGTTGCTCAATCTCAAGAATTGACTTTGGCTCAAATTGAAGGTGGTAATCTTCGCAATGCAATACCTCGTGCAGCATCGGCTGTGATTGGTGTAGATAAAGCAACAAAAGAGGCTGTACGTATCGCATTCAACAACTATATCGCTGACGTGGAATTTGAATATACTGGTGTAGAACCAGACCTCAAACTTACTCTTGAAAGTGTTGACACTCCTGAATTCTGCATCGATAATGATACAGCAAAACGTCTTATCAGTGCTCTTTATTGTGCTCCTCATGGTGTAGTTTCAATGAGCCGTGATCTCGAAGGTTTAGTAGAAACATCTACTAACCTTGCTTCAGTAAAAATGCTTCCTAACGAAGAAATCCTTGTTACTACAAGCCAACGCAGCTCGGTTGACTCTCGCAAATGGGATATTGCTTACCAAGTGGAAGCCGTGTTTGCTCTTGCTGGTGCAAATGTTACTCATGGAGATGGTTACCCAGGTTGGGCTCCAAATATGAAATCACCTATTATGGAAATTGCTCGTGATGCATATAAGGAACTTTATGGCATAACTCCAGCTATTAAAGCAATTCATGCAGGTCTTGAATGTGGTCTATTCTTGCAAAAATATCCACACCTCGACATGGTTTCATTTGGTCCAACATTGAGAGATGTTCACTCTCCAAAGGAACGCATGCATATTCCTGCTGTTGATCGTTTCTGGGGACAACTCACTCTCGTATTGAAAAAAGTTGCCGACTTAAAAAAGTAAGGTAATCTCATAAAATATCTTTGACACTGCTCCCTCTGTTTGGTCTCAAATAGGGGGAGTTGCTCAAAGGTTAAGATGGATATTTCTCCATTCAATAGTCAATTAAATCAATTATCAATGAAAAAACTATTATTTCTCCCTCTATTTCTCTCATTAGCAATTATTTCATCATCAAGTTTTGCTTGCAATGATATCGCACAATCGGGCGACTCAATTGCGTGCGATTCGCTTGTTGATTCATTGCAACTTGATAGTTTAGCTGCCGATTCATTGGTTGACACAACAGCTTATCGTGCCGATAGACTAACCCAAAAAGACTATGACGAGGTTGCTGCTCGCCTTGGGGTTGAACCTGCAGCTATTAGGGCTGTTGTAGAAATTGAAGCAGGGCGCACCAATAAAGGATTTTGGGAACCAGGCAAACCTCTCATCAACTACGATATGAGTGTGGTTAATAAGTTTGCGAAAAAATGTGGAGTAACCCTCTCAAAATATCGCAAATCGCACCCCGAAATTTGGGGCGCAAGCAAAACTAAATATGGCTCGCAACAAGGTGCCGAATGGGCACGATTTGAAGCCCTTCGCGATGTAGATAATACGCTTGGTATCTATAGTAGTTTTTGGGGAATGTTTCAAATTGGAGGCTTTAATTGGAAACTATGTGGAGCAAAAGATGTTGACGAGTTTTTCATGCTAATGTGTAGATCAGAACGCGATCAACTTGATCTCTTTGCCAACTTTATTGAATCAAGTAAGCTCGTAAAGTATGTCAAAACTAAAAACTGGTCGGCTTTTGCATATCGGTATAATGGTCCAAGTTATGCCTCACGAGGTTATCATACCCGCCTTGCCAAAGCCTACGCAAAGTATTCTTGCAAAAAATCGACAAAATCTCAACACACCGATTCGGTTAAGTAGTGAATTATTTTGACCCCAATAAACAATAACTGCTATATTGCTGAAATACACAAGGAGCGACCAATTTGGTTGCTCCTTGTGTGTTATTGTGTGTAAAATTTTTTCTTGGTTAAACATTAATTTCGGGTATGATTTTGACTTGGCTATTTGAACTATTTCCTTCTTGATTTACTTGAATTTGAACGGGAATACGTTCTTTTAGTTCTTCAACGTGAGAAATAATTCCTACATGGCGTCCCGATTTAGAGTGTAAAGAGCGAAGGGTGTTGATGGCATTTTGTAGTGGTTCGCCACTGAGT
Organism: Muribaculaceae bacterium; assembly: GCA_017559355.1. Lineage (GTDB taxonomy): Bacteria > Bacteroidota > Bacteroidia > Bacteroidales > Muribaculaceae > RGIG4079. Next base: position 1,964 of record JAFYSL010000063.1, on the reverse strand, counting down.
GTTCCAAATCCTTCGTCGATAAATAGGGTGTCAACGGCAAGTGATTTGCCAATATCGCTAAGAGCCAATGCTAGTGATAGCGAAACAAGGAAACTTTCTCCTCCCGAAATTGTGCTGGCAGGACGTGAAACATAGCCTTGGTATGCATCCTCAACCGAAATAATATATGTTCCTGGAGTAACTTTGAGGGTATAACGGTCGGTCAATGTTCTCATATAACTATTGGCTGCATAGATGAGACTAGTTAAGATATAACTGAGTGCAATCTTCTTAAATGTTCCTCCATCTGATGAACCAATAAGTTTGTTTAATTTGTCCCATTTTAAGTATTCGGCATATCTTTTATCGGCCTCAGTCTTGAGATTGCCAAGTAGTTTTCGGGTTTCTTTATCTACCTCAAGTTCTTGGGTAATGGCACCTTTGTTTTCCCCAATTTTGGTAAATTCGTTGTTGATATCATCTAATTTTGCTTCAAGCGACTCCAATGTGTCACTCTCGTCCATCTCAGGTTTTTGACGTATATGTTCGTCAAGACTTTTTTTAGCATTTTCATGTAAAGTTTTCTTGATAACCACCTCTTCTTTTGCCTTGTTGAGTTGGGCGCTTATTGATGATATCTTGTCAGAAGAATATTTGTTGAGTTTGATAAGACGTTGTAGCGAAACATCTGTATTATCAGATAGGAAATTGTTTAGATTTCCACTATATTCTGATATCGCTTTAGTTGTGCTTTCAATGTGAGAAAGTAAAGTCTCAACGCTTGCTCTAATAGTGTTGGCTTTATTGAGAATATTCTCAATTTTTGCAACCTTAATTGGTTTTAATGTGCTCCAATCTGTCATCTTTTCAATGATAGAAGAGATGACGCTTGAAATGTTGCTTAGGTTTACTTTTGCCGACTCTAATTTGCTATCCAAATGTTGTTTCTTTTGGACGTTATTATTGTAGGTAGTAGTGGATGTCGTAAGACTGTTAGCAAATTCTGTTGGATTTTCTTTCCAGTTGATGTCCCAATTATCTTGATTGATAAATTGTGAAACAGATTGCATGTGAGACTCCACTTCACTTTGCTTGGATTTGATAAGAGTTTGTGCTGTTGAAATGCGACTATTACACTCGATAACGGCATTTTCAGCAGTCCTATGTTTGTTGGTCCATGTTTCCTCAACCTTTCTTAATGAATCCCATTGTTCACGGAGATTTTTGAGGACTGATTCTTGAACCTCTCCTTCTTTAATGCATGATTGTAGCGTTGCAATGTCATCATTAGTTTTTTGAGCTAATGTGTTGAGCACTGAATGTGTGGATTCATCAACTTCAAAAATCTCTAAAAGCAAGCATGCTTCTGCTGCTTTTGCTTGAGCTTCGGACACAGTTTTGTCCTTATCAAAGGCCTTAGATTTTTTTTCAAAGGTTTCAGTCTTGGTTTTAATCTCTGCGTCAAGTCCTTGTTTCGTTATAACGAGTTTGTTATGTTCATCTTTTGCTTTGTCTCTTGCTTCTTGATATCCTAAAATGAGGCTTCGCAATTCCTCCTCGATGGGTATTTCGTGTGCAATATTTTGACGACAAATGGGGCACACGTCTCCCATGTGAAGTTTCGCGCGAAGAGTTTTTGCAAAATCATTAATTGTGTCACTTTGCTTTTGATATTCTTCCTCTGCTTTATTGCGAGCAACTAATGCCTTTTCGATATTGTCGATCATGCTATTAGATTCTGCTTTTAGAGAAACAATTGACTGTTTTAAATCAGAGAGTTCTTTTCGGTTAATTTCTTGTTGCTCTTTAGCAGCCGCAAGGGTATTGATGCATGAACGAGCATTCGCAATCTTGATAAGAATCTCTTGTTTTGCATTAAGATTTTGGCGTAAATCTGTGAGATTTAGATTTTCAACGACTTTGGTTTGTATATTGATGTCTAATTCTTTGCTATTGCGCGCTTCAATCGACTTATCAAGTTGTTC
>JAFYSL010000062.1 GCA_017559355.1 Muribaculaceae bacterium | reverse complement strand
GCGTTAGCCTTATGCCCATTCTATCATTCTATCAAAAACAAGAAGCAGCCTCAATTATTAATTTTACTTGAACCTTCTTTTCGTTATTTTTGTTAAAAGTGTGTTTTTTGACAAAAAAAATTTGTGGAATAAAAAAAACTGCGTAAATTAGCGCCGTGAAATATATTATAAAAACTAAATATTTTTTTTACTAACTTTAAATTATTAATTTATGAAGAAATTTTTACTCCTCGGTGCAGCCGTTTTAGGTCTTTCTTCAATGGCTTCTGCACAAGACCTTGACGCAAACGTTACAAGACCAACCGTAAATGATGGTCACACTTATGAAGCTGACGCTGAAACAGGTATTACTTGTAAATCTAAATGGGTTATCGACCGTATTCACGATGTTGACAAATTCTTGAACCTTCCTTTCGTGAAAGAAGCTGGTACAAAAGCTCGTTCAGCTGTTGTTGACACTGAAAACAGCAAAATTTACATCGGTTATTCTAAACCAGTTGTAGTTGACTCTGTATCTAACGACTACGCTCACCTCGTAGTATTCGACCTTGAATCAGGTGCTTACGAAGGTGAAATCGCTTTGACTTGCGACGGTGTTCCAGTATCTGGTCTTCTTTGTGCTAACCAAGTAGGTATCGACGATGCTGGTAACTTGTGGTTTGCTGGTATGTACAGCGACGTTAGCGTTAAACCTGCTCAAATCTATGTTGTAACTGACATCGCTACAGGTGCTTGTAAAAACGTAGGTCAATGGGCTCTTCCTGCTGAAGAATCAGGTGCAGGTGGTCGCTGCGACTACTGGGACGTTGTAGGTGACATCACTGGTGAAACTTCTAACGCTGTATGTATGGCTGCTGTAGGTGCTACTACTTCAGGTGAAAAATGTTGTCTCTATCGTTGGGAACTTGCTCAAGGTGAAACTGAATGGGTTGCTAACGAAGATGACTTCGCTGGTTATGTATCTTACTACGATGGTCTTGATACTTACCCAGCTGACCAAGCTACTTGGGGTTCTTCTTCTGCTACTGTAAGAATCGTTGCTGAAGAAGGTCACGTAGGTTCTATGTTCTATGTTGACGGTTTCACAACTTGTCCTTCACTTTACCTTTCTTCACTTTCTTTGGCTGAAAGCTTCGCTTCTGCTCCAGACTTGGCTCCAGCTGTAGGTTGTAATGGTGTTAACGAATTCGTTCTTGGTGAAGTTCCTTTCATCGTATATGCTGAAGCTCAATACAACGTATCTCCAGGTTGCCGTATCAACGTTTGCCAACTTGGCGAAGGTATGACTTTCGAAGGTATGCGTAAATACTGGAGCCTTCCAGAAGCTGGTCTCGGTGAAGTATCTGACGGTGGTACTCGTATCCACAACATCGACGTTACTGTTGTTGACGACGAAAATGGCAAACAAGGAGCTTACATCTTCTCTTACAAAAACTTCAACGGTCTTGCACTTTACTGCGTAGCTGAAGATGGTTTCAACGATAAATTCGAAGAAGGTGTTGGTGTAGAAGGTATCGAAGTTGAAGAAGTAGAAGGCGAAGCAGTTTACTACAACCTTCAAGGTGTAAAAGTTGCTAACCCAGAAAACGGTCTCTTCATTAAGAAAGCTGGCAACAACGCATCTAAAGTTCTTGTTAAGTAATTAACTCCAACTTAAAATATACAGCGAGCAACCCAATCGGGTTGCTCGTTTTTTTTGCGCTAACCATAGTCAAATATCTAGAAGCTGCAGACAATCACACACAGAAAGGAGAAACAACAATTAGGTACCCTATTCTCCCACATACTTTTTTGGTTTAAAAGGGATAGAAGGTTGTGATTTTGGAATAATTTCTTTTCATTATTAAAACATTTTTATATCTTCGCATATTGAATAAATATACCCTAACATAACTGAACCTCAATTATTAATGATAATAATTAAAAACGATTAAATATATGAAAGTAAAAATGTTTAAATCAGTTTCTTTGTCGATTGCTATCGCTTCTCTTGCTGCAATGACATCATGTGGAGGCAAACAAGAGCAACAACAAGCTCCAGCTCCCGAAATTGCGACTATTACAGTATCTACAAGCAATTCAAATCTACAACGCTCATACCCTGCTCAAATTAAGGGTAAAGCCGATATTGACATTCGCCCACAAGTTACTGGATTTATCACAAAGGTACATGTTGACGAAGGTCAAAAGGTGAGAAAAGGTCAAGCATTGTTCACTCTCGATCAAGTGCAATATCAAGCAGCAGTAGATCAAGCACAAGCAGCCGTAAAAGTTGCTGAAACTGCAGTAGCAACAGCACAACTCACTACCAACAACAAAAAATCGCTCTATGAAAAAAATATCATTAGCGAATATGAATATAAACTCTCTGAAAATTCCCTTGCTCAAGCTGAAGCACAATTGGCACAAGCAAATGCCAACCTCGTGAATGCTCGCAAGAATTTGTCATACACTATAGTTACTGCACCAAGCAATGGTGTTGTAGGAGCAATTCCTAACCGCGTGGGCGCACTTGCATCTCCATCAATGGCTCAACCATTGACAACAGTGAGTGATAATGGTCAAGTATATGCTTATTTTTCACTCAACGAAAAGGATATCCTCAACTTAACCAACAATGGAGCATTATCTCTCGACGAAGCTATCGCTGCAATGCCAGCAGTAAATCTTCGTCTTGCTGATGGCACTATATATGGCATAGAGGGTAAAGTTGCAACTGTATCGGGAGTGATTGACCAATCAACTGGTTCTGCTTCTGTAAGAGCATTATTTGACAATCCTGCAGGCATGCTTCGCAGTGGTAGCACTGGAGCAGTGATTTTCCCATATGTGGAAAATGATGTGATTATCATTCCTCAAAAGGCTACATACGAAATTCAAGATAAGAAATATGTATATCTTGTAAATGATTCAAACAAAACCGAAAGCAAAGCAATCGAAGTGTTTGAAATCAATGATGGACAAGAATATATCGTAACAAATGGTCTTAAAGCGGGTGATAAAATTGTAATAGAAGGTGTAGGTACAACTGTAAAAGAAAATCTTACAATCAAGCCTATAGATAAAACTGCAACAAAATAATCAAACCCCAATTTTATTAATTATCATAATTAATCGCTTATGAAACTTGATAATTTTATTAATCGTCCAGTACTTTCGACGGTTATCTCAATATTCATCGTGTTATTGGGGTTGATTGGGTTATTTGCTCTCCCCGTAACACAATTCCCAGATATTGCACCACCTACAATCTCGGTGCAAACAACTTATACTGGGGCGAATGCACAAGCTGTGCTTAACTCGGTAGTAGCACCTCTTGAAGAACAAATCAACGGTGCTCAAAACATGACTTACATGACATCAACAGCGACCAATACAGGTAATGCAACTATTACAGTGTATTTTGAGCAAGGTTATGACCCCGATATGGCGGCTATTGATGTTCAAAACCGTGTAGCAAAAGCACAAGGTTTGCTCCCTGCCGAAGTAACAAAAGTGGGTGTGATTACTCAAAAACGCCAAACATCAATGTTGATGGCGGTGAGTGTATATGCCGAAGATAGCACTCTATCAACTGAATTTGTTGAGAACTATTTGAAAATCAACATCATTCCACAAATTCAACGTGTGAGTGGTGTGGGTGATGCAATGGTGCTTGGTGCCGACTACTCAATGCGTATATGGCTCAAACCCGATGTTATGGCACAATATGGATTGATGCCTTCGGATATCTCTGCTGTACTTTCAGAACAAAACATAGAAGCTGCTCCTGGTCAATTTGGTGAATGGGGCAACCAAAGTTTCCAATATATTATGAAATATAAAGGACGCTTGGTAACTCCTGAAGAATTTGAACAAATTGTAGTTAAAGCCTCTCCCGACGGAGAAATTCTTTACTTGAAAGATGTTGCCGAAGTGGAATTGGGCCGCGTATCTTACGGTTTTGAAAGCAAGGTAAATGGCAAAACTGCTGCAACAGCAATGATTTTCCAAACTCCAGGATCAAATGCAACTGAAATCATCAAGAACATTCTCGCGATGCTTGAAGATGCAAAGAAAGATCTTCCTAAGGGGTTGGCTATTGAGGTGCCAATGAATACAAATGAGTTCCTTGAAGCATCAATCCACGAGGTAATAAAAACATTGCTCGAGGCATTTGTACTCGTGTTTATCGTGGTATATATCTTCCTTCAAGATATTCGTTCAACAATCATTCCTGCAATCGCTATTCCAGTAGCATTGATTGGTACATTCTTCGTGATGAACCTTATTGGTTTCTCAATCAATTTGATTACACTTTCAGCACTCGTTCTGGCGATTGCGATTGTGGTCGATGACGCCATTGTGGTGGTCGAGGCGGTACACGCCAAACTCGATGTGGGCTACAAATCGGCTCGTCGTGCTTCAATCGACGCAATGGGTGAAATTGCTGGTGCATTGATTTCTATTACATTGGTAATGATGCTTGTGTTTATTCCAGTATCGTTTATGCCTGGTACAAGTGGTGTATTCTACAAGCAATTTGGTATTACAATGGCAATCTCTATTGCATTCTCGGCAGTGAACGCGTTGACACTCTCTCCTGCTCTTTGTGCAATTTTCCTCAAACCACATGAAGAACATGAGGAAGGAAAACAAAGTTTTGTAAAGCGTTTCCATACTGGATTTAACGCTGCTTATGATGCAATGCTTGAAAAATATAAAGGTGTAACTAAATTCTTTATCAAAGCAAAGAAAATTTCACTCCTTATCGTGGTTATCGCTATTGCAGCGCTTGTGTGGTTGATGGGTTCAACACCTACAGCACTCGTGCCCGATGAAGATACAGGTACAATTTTTGCCGTAATCGACATGCCTCCAGCTACATCACAAGAACGCACAGGTGAGGTTCTTGACCAAGTGGATCAAATTCTTGCTCAAGTACCAGCAATCCAAACTCGCGTGATGGTAAACGGATATAGTTTCGTAGCTGGTCAAGGTGCAACATACGGTGCATTTATCATCAAATTGAAAAACTGGGAGGAACGTAGCGAAGATGAACGTAGCGACAAAATCGTTCAACAACTCTACGGAATGACTGGACAAAAAATCAAAGATGGTCGTGTAATGTTCTTTGCCCCACCTATGATTTCGGGTTACTCAGTAACAAATGGCTTTGACTTGAAACTTCAAGATAAAACTGGTGGTGATATCAATAAATTCCATGGTATTGCTATGAACTTCCTTGCTGAGTTGAACAAATGCCCAGAAATTCAAATGGCATACACTACATTCAACCCATCGTTCCCTCAATATTTAGTGGACATCGATGTGGCTAAAGCAAAACAAGCAGGATTGAGCCCACAAACAATCCTCACTACATTGCAAGGCTATTATGGTGGTATGTATGTATCTAACTTCAACCGTTTCGGTAAACTTTATCGTGTGATGATGCAGGCAACTCCCGATTCACGCGTATCACCTGAAACACTTAATAGCATTAAGGTGCGCAACGGCGCTGAAATGGCCCCAATCAGCAATTTCGTATCGCTTAAACGCGTTTATGGTCCCGACTTGTTGACTCGTTTCAATATGTTTACTGCGATTTCAGTATCAGGTACTCCAGCACCTGGATATTCATCGGGTGACGCAATTGCCGCTATCGAACGTACGGCTGCTCAATATCTACCACAAGGTTATGGCTATGAATATGCTGGTATGACTCGCGAAGAACAATCTTCATCGGGTAGCGCAACAGCAATTATCTTCGGATTGTGTTTCTTGTTTGTATATCTCTTGTTGAGTGCACAATACGAAAGTTATATCCTTCCATTAGGTGTAATCCTCTCTATCCCATTCGGATTGATGGGTACATTTATCTTTGCAAAAATAGGTGATATAACCAACAACGTATATCTACAAATTGCATTGATTATGCTTATCGGTTTGTTGGCGAAGAACGCAATCTTGATTGTAGAATTCGCGGTAGAACGCCGTCGCACAGGTATGAGCATAGCAAATGCAGCCGTGGCGGGTGCTGCAGCACGTTTGCGTCCAATCTTGATGACTTCGTTGGCATTGATTATTGGTTTGTTGCCAATGATGTTTGCATCGGGTGTAGGAGCAAATGGTAATAACGCTCTTGGTGCTGGTTCGATTGGTGGTATGTTAATAGGTATGATACTCCAAGTATTTATCGTGCCCGCGTTGTTTGTAATCTTCCAAACAATTCAAGAAAAATTCACTCCAATCAAGTGGAAAGACACCGACAACCAAGGTATCGAATCGGAATTGGAACAATATTCACGCAACTAAATACTGTTACGACTATGACTAATAAGATGAAATATATTGCAACCATGACTCTCAGCATCGCTATGCTGAGCAGTTGTGGCATATATAAAAAATATGAAACACCTCAAGATGGTAGCGCACTCGTAGCAGAGTATGCAAAAGTAAAAGAGGAGGCTGTTGACACAAATGCATTTGGCAATCTTCGTTGGGAAGAGGTGTTTACCGATCCTGTACTCGTTGACTTGATTAACAAAGCCCTTGAAAACAATGTGAACCTACAAAATGCCAAACTCAATGTAGATATTGCACAAGCACAACTCAAAGGCGCTAAATTGAGCTATCTCCCATCGGTAGCATTGGCTCCAAGTGGGAGTTATTCATCGTTTGCAGGTAGCGATTTCATTGGTACATACCAAATTCCATTGGCTGTGAGCTGGGAAATCGACATCTTCGGCAAATTACTCAACAACAAACGTAGCGCAGAGGTTACAGTAGAGCAAACAAAGGCTTATAATCAAGCCGTTCGCTCTCAAATCATAGGTGGCGTAGCAAACTGTTACTATGCTATAGCAACAATACAACGCCAAATCGAGTTGTATAATGAAACTGCTCGTCTATGGGCTGAAAGTATTGAGGTAATGAAGAATCTCAAACTTGATGGACGCCTTAACGAGGCTGCTATCGTGCAAAGCACTGCAAGTTACTATAATTTGTTGGCTACTATCACCGACCTTGAAGTATCGCTCAATGATACAAACAATACAATGTCGTTACTCCTCAATGTGTTACCTCAAAAATGGAGCATCTCATCACAAGCAGTAATGACTATGCCTAATATTGTGAGAGCAGGTGTGCCTATGGCAGAATTGGCTGCTCGCCCTGACGTATATGCGTCGGAGATGGAATTGGCAAAAGCATTCTATGCAACCAATCTTGCTCGTGCAGCGTTCTATCCCAATTTGACAATCTCGGCAAATGGCGGCTTTACCAACTCAGCAGGTTCGGTAATAGTTAATCCTGGTGATTGGTTTATTCAACTTGCTGGACAGTTGACTGCTCCCTTATTCTCTCGTGGCAAAAACATCGCAACACTCGAAGCGTCAAAGGCTGCTCAAAAGCAAGCGATGAACAACTTTGAATATTCACTCCTCAACGCAAGTGCTGAGGTGAGCGATGCAATGATGGTGTGTCAAAAGAGCGATGAGAAAGTAAATCTTTTGAATAAGCAGATTGAAAATCTTGAAAAGTCGGTAGAATACACCCAAGAGTTGTTGACTTTGGGAACATCAACTTACTTGGAAGTGCTCACTGCACAACAAAATCTATTGGCTGCTCAAATGTCGCAATTAGCATGCGAACACACTAAAACACAAGCGATTATTAATCTCTATCAATCACTCGGTGGTGGTAGATAATCAATTTTATAACACCTTAAATTTAGAAAATTATGATAAGCCCATTAGCATATGTAGACCCTACAGCAAAACTTGGTGAAAATGTAACAATTCACCCATTTGCTTATATTGATAAAGATGTAGAGATAGGTGATGGTTGCGAAATTATGCCTTACTCAAGCGTAATCCGTGGCACTCGCATGGGACGCAATAACAAAGTATATCAAGGTACAATTATCGGTGCCGACCCACAAGATTTCCGTTGGAAAGGGGAAGACACTTATTGCTATATCGGCGATAATAACGTGATACGCGAGCATGTTATCATCAATCGTGGCATCTACTCAAGCGGAGGCACTCGCATTGGCGATGATTGCTTTATCATGGCAGAATCACATATCGGGCACGACACCGTAATTAAAGGGAAATGCGTAGTTGGTAATAGTGTATTGATTGCTGGTGATGTAGAGGTTGAAGAGTGTTCAATCCTTTCAAGTTGCTCAATTCTTCACGAAAAGAGCAAAGTGGGACGCTGGACATTGATTAAAGGTGGTTGCCGCATCAATGGTAATGTGCCTCCATTTACAGTCTTTGCACACAACCCTGTAAGTTACTTTGGTATCAATGCCGTGGTGATGCGCAAGCATGGATACTCTGAGGAACAGATTGACGATGTTGCAAAATGCTATCGCCATGTATACCAAAGTGGCACATCGGTATTTAATGCTGTTCGTCGCATCGAGGCTGACGTACCCGAAAGCGAAGTGCGCCAAGAGGTGGTTGATTTCATTCGCAAAAACGACATGAAAATCGTAGCCCTCCCCATCAGCACAATAGACTAATCTAAAATAGTCGATATTCTCTCAACTGGATATTTCAATGGAAATATCCAGTTGTTTTTTATTCTGAAAAATAATTAATTTGAACAATTAAAAGAAAAAACTTAATAAAACTCTTTGTTATAAGAAAAAAGCAAACTACATTTGTAAACAAATTTGTTGACAGCATTATATGACAAAACACTTCAATATAGGGCAGTACATTAATTCACTAATGGCTAATACACCTATTTCTCAAGCTGAATTAGCACGAGAAGTAAATGTACCTCGCCAATTATTAAGTTGTATTATTAGTGGCAAACGCGAAATGTCGCTTCAACTCGCAATGAAATTAGAATCATATTTTTCATTACCCGAAGGCGAGCTTCTAAAAATACAAGCCGTACAAGCTATTAAAGAGCGCAAACAATCTATTCGCAATCATCTTTGCGAGCAATTAGTTGCTAAAAATGCTTTTTGGTCGTATGATGTAAAATCATTTGATGCAATCCCCGATGAAGAGTTAATTGAAAAATGTTTTACTGCATTGGATATCGATGACATCGATTTGATGTTTGAAATCTATCCACGCAAACACATCCAACAAGTATGGCGAAATAAAATGGCCATACAAGGGGAATATATGCAACGCCTCAACATTATGATTGCGATGTATTATTTTGGCATCAAAGAGCCTGAAAAATATTTGGCAAAAGCCGAAAAACAACATATCAACAAAATCTTAAAAGAATCATCTTATGCGTCAGGGATTAACTTCTAAAATAGATGCCATTATTGAAAAAGTAGCCCAATTAGAATGTATCAAACCATATGTATTGTGTGGTGGCACTGCTCTTGCCATGCAAATAGGGCATCGCAAAAGTGAAGATTTAGATTTTATGATGTGGCGTATCTCCAAGAATGAAAAGCCTGAAGTCAAGTGGAATATTATAGAGAAAGAATTAACCGAAAAAATTGGAGAGATAGAAAACTTTAATATGCTTGGATTCGACCAAGTTGAATTTCTCGTTAAGGGAGTAAAGTTTTCTTTTTTCGTAAGCGATAATCATTCTCCTATATCCTCAACTATTGATTATCTTGGCAACATTAGATTAGCAGATATTGATGCTATTATGGCGATGAAGATGGAGGTTATGTTGCGCCGAATGAAATTTCGTGACTATTACGATATTTATAGCATTATCAAAGAGGGATATTCTATTCACAATGGAATAGAAAAAGCCCTATCCTACTCTCGCCATAGACTTTCATCTAAAAACATAATAGCAATGCTACTTGGAGGACAGTTTATTCCCGATGGGAACTTTGCGACTCTAGAACCAAAATACAATATAACCAAAGAGCAAATACGCGAATATATTCTGCAAAAGTTAAAGGAGTAACCCTATTTAGACAGAAATAATTTGTACCTTTGTGATATGATTTTACAGCGACTCGCAATTGATAATTTTAAGAATATCGCTCAGGCGCGATTGGAGTTTTCACCAAAGGCCAACTGTCTTTTGGGCAATAATGGTATGGGAAAAAGTAATCTGCTTGACGCTATATACTATTTGAGTTTTTGCAAGAGTTTTAATGGCGTCAACGACTCTATGTTACTCAAACGCGATGAGGATTTTTGTATCGTCAATGCCTCATATTTGCGTCGTAATGTGGAGGAAGAATTGTCACTCGGTATGAGTCGCAACAAACGAAAATCACTAAAACGCAAGGGCAAAGAGTATCAACGATTGAGCCAACATATAGGGTTATTTCCCCTTGTTATCATCGCTCCCAATGACATTGACTTAATACGTGGCAATAGCGATGAGCGTCGCCGATTTATCGACATGATTATCTCACAAAGCGACCATAATTACCTTGATCAATTGATAAGATATAACAAATCGCTTGAGCAACGTAATAAGTTGTTGCGCGATGGTTGTGTTGACCATAATCTCTATATGGCTATCGAGTTTGCAATGGCTATGAGTGCCGAATATATCAATCGTCAACGCAAGATGTGGATTGACAAACTGTCGGTAATTTTTAATCGCTACTACAACACTATTGCTGGCGATGGCGAACAGGTGGAACTCATATACCAAAGTCAACTCAATGACCCTAATGCTACACTCGAAAAACTTTTTGATGGTTGTCGTCGACATGATGAGATCGTGCGCCACACTTCGGTGGGGATTCATCGCGATGATATTGAGATGAATGTATCGGGTATGCCTGTGAGAAAAACTGGTTCGCAAGGTCAATGCAAGACATTTACTATTGCTCTACGTTTGGCTCAATATGAGTTATTGAGTGAGGCTACATCGCTCAAACCATTGCTTTTACTTGATGATATATTTGACAAACTTGATGCTACTCGCGTAGAACGCATCATGGAGATTGTGATGTGTGATACTTTTGGTCAGATTTTTATTACTGACACTAATCGCACTCATCTTGATAATATAATAGCTCGCACCTCGGGCGACTATCGCATTTGGGAGGTGTCGGGTGGTAATTTTACCCCTCTTAATTCAACACAACAATGAAACGCACCGAAGCAAAATGCATTAAAGATATCATAGATGCCGCAATCAATGATAGTGGGATTTCCACATCTTTTGACGAACAAAAACTCTGCTATTTGTGGCCCGAAGTGATGGGACAAAGCATTAATCGATACACCACTCGCCGATATGTTGAGAATGGTGTGTTGCATGTGTATTTGTCGTCGGCTGCGCTAAAAAATGAGTTACAATTTCATCGCACACGTCTTGTTGAAGAACTTAATAAGGCGGCTGGGCGTAACGTAATTACAAACATAATTTTTCACTAACAATAATGACTCCAATAGAATATCCAGCTTCAAATAATCCACGTGTGCCCGAAGCTACACAGCCATTCCGACACATTACTCCTATACAGTTGCGCTTTAATGATGTTGACATGATAGGACACATCAACAACAACTCGTTTCTCGAATATATGGATTTGGGGAAAACCTCTTATTTCAACTCGGTAAAAGCCGACTTAATTAATTGGAAATTTATCAATGCTGTTGTTGTCAACGTTAACTGCAACTTCTACTCTCCTGGATATTTCAACGAGCCTATCGCAGTGCTTACCTCTATTACTTCAATCTCGCAACGTAGCTTAAAATTGGAGCAACGCATTATCAACACCGAGACTGGCGATGTAAAATGCGTTGGCACTACTGTTATGGCAGGTTTCGACCCCACAACAGCGCAAAGTGCTGAGATAGATGCGAAATGGATAAACGCAATTTGTGCCTTTGAAGAACGTGATTTGCGCGTTGAGTCAAACGGATAACGGAGCATCTGTCGTTTTGAAAAAATCCCTTTTTGGGAATAGAATCCACGCAAAAAGCAGTAACTTTGTAGGAGATTATTGATTATATCAACTATTGCAGGTTAGAGAATGAAATCGTCGCTTGACACACTATTTATAAAGGTAACAAACTCGCATTCGCTCAATCAATTTGAGGAGTTTAAGGCGGGTTCGTCGATTTTTGCTCTACGCCATGGATTAGCTAATGCCCCACTATTGACCGTAATAGATACTCTGAGAGTTGTAACTACTCATATGATTAGCGAGAATAACATCAGCAAGGCTCTAGCTCATTTGCAATGGCTTGATACGATGTTTACTCGTCTTGATAATGATAATGTAACCGATGTGCATATCGCCATCAAACTCACTCGAGTTGCAGCTTTAATCGAAGATGAAAAAATTACTGCTGCTATGAGTATCGCAGCTAACGCATTGTCGTTGCTCGTACAAAACTCGCGTCGCAAAGATGAAGGATATATGTGTCTATTGGCTATTTCGCTCTACGATCTTGCTCAGATTCATTGCGAAACAAAGGAGTATAAACAAGCTGAACGCGAGATATTAAAGTCGGTAAAACTGCTTGAGAGATTGGTAAAACTCAATCCCAATCGTTATAGTACGGCACAACTCACGGCACTTAATGCGTCAACAACGATATATCGTTCGCGTGTGGATCAAGCAAATTTGCTTGCTACCTATGAGGTTGAAACCTCAACATATCTTGCCGAGGTGAATAATGGCATCGTGGAAGCGACTACTCGCTTAATTGATTCGTTGGAAAATGTAGGTAATACGCTTTCACAAATGAATAGACATCGTGAGGCGATACACTTTTATACTCGAGCATTGAAGTATCTAACTCGTATTGAGGATACTTTTTCGTTGCAACAGTTGAGATTATCAATATCGCTTGGCGAAGCATTGATACAAACAAAAAATACTCGCGACAAGGGTGTGCATCTGCTCAATACAATGCTACACAAAGCGACTAAACTCGAAGCCACTGACGAGCATAAACAGATAGTGGAGATTCTTCTTAACGCCAATAACAACAGTCTTGACATACTGGGGTTGTGGCATAAAATGTTTCCAAAGTAAATAATTAAATCTACTCATAAAATAACTCATTTTTATGGCAACAAATCTTTCACACAGCGCTCCTCAAGGAGCAATTCCCAAAGTAGAAAATATGCGAGTAGCTATCGTAGCAGCTGAATGGAACGCTCATATCACTGGTGCTCTCACCGATGGTGCGTTGAAGGTATTCAAATCGCAAGGATTTGCCGATGAAGATGTTGATGTGTATCATGTGCCTGGAGCAGTAGAACTCACATTTGCAGCATCACAACTTATCGAATCGTCGCTCTACGATGCAATCATCGTGTTTGGGTGCGTGATTCGTGG
This sequence comes from Muribaculaceae bacterium, assembly GCA_017559355.1. GTDB lineage: Bacteria > Bacteroidota > Bacteroidia > Bacteroidales > Muribaculaceae > RGIG4079. The sequence goes on along the minus strand of JAFYSL010000062.1, from coordinate 26,451 downwards.
TGGCACACCACACTTTGACTATGTGTGTCAAAGCGTTACTCAAGGTATCACAGCGCTTAATGCCGACTGCGATATTCCAGTAATCTTTGGCGTGTTAACCGTTGATTGCGAACAAGATGCGCTTGATCGTTGTGGAGGTGCACTCGGCAATAAAGGTGAAGAAGCTGCCGAAGCTGCAATTAAAATGCACGATTTCGCTTGCAAAGTTAAGGAACTTTGATTATCTTTGCAGTCGGTTTTTGGGCGAATACCAGAGTGGCCAAATGGGGCAGACTGTAAATCTGCTGGTTTATACCTTCGGTGGTTCGAATCCATCTTCGCCCACAAAATAATTTTTTCATAATGTTGCGGAAGTAGCTCAGTCGATAGAGCATCAGCCTTCCAAGCTGAGGGTCGCGGGTTTGAGCCCCGTCTTCCGCTCAAAAGAAAACCTCGACAATTGTCGAGGTTTTTGTTGTTTAAGTCTTAGCGCAACTAATAATAGCTAAAAACAATATAACTGCGGTAAAATCGTTTATATTTTAGACAGAATAGATATTTAGCAATGAATCAATTAAAGACAATATTTGCGATATGTGGGTTGATGCTTGTTATGGAGTTGACGTCGTGTATTGAGGACGGTTTCTCAACTAACAAAAATGACCAACCTACATTCTCAACCGATACTCTCAACATGGGCCCTATTTTTACCGAAGCGGGCACTCCTACTCACTCGTTTACGGTGTATAATCGCCATGACAAGGTCATGAACATCAGTTCGATAAAGTTTCGCGATGATGCCGAGGAGATGTTTCGTTTTAATGTAGATGGCATGTCGGGAAAGGAGTTTCAGAATGTAGAAATTCGCCCAAATGACTCGATATATGTATTTGTGGAGGCTACGCTTAAGGCAAACGGAAGTGATGCTCCCATCGTAGTGGACCGACATATTGATTTTGTGGTGCATGGTGTAACTTCGACTGTTGTTGTCACTGCTGAGGGGCAAGATGTAGAGCGTAAACATGGTGTGATAATTGACACCGACACTCGTTTTACTGCCAATAAACCATATCAAATCTTTGACTCGCTCGTAGTGAAAGAGGGGGTTACGCTTACTCTCGATCCTGGTGTAACACTATATTTCCACAACAACGCTACGTTACGTGTAGATGGCACGCTTGTGAGCAATGGCACTGTGGAACAGCCTGTGAATATGACTGGCGATAGAATTGATAATGTGGTTAATGATTTGTCGTTTGACCTCATGTCGGGACAATGGGCTGGAGTGGAATTTACTCCTACAAGTCGAAACAATTATCTCTCACACACTTCGATACGCAACACGGTATGGGGTGTATTTGTCGACTCTATAGGTGTGCAAGAAAATCCCGCTTTGACGCTTATAAATTGTCAATTACGCAACTCACAAGAATATGCGTTGGCTTCAATTCATAGCGATGTGAAGGCTGTAGGGTGTGAGATTGCCGATGCTGCTGCTGGAGTGGTGTTTTTGCGTGGTGGTAACCACATTTTTAACCACTGTACTTTTGCCAATTATTATCTATTCTCGGCTTTTGGTGGGGCAGCAATACAACTTGATCACCTCAATGAGGAGTATGACGACCTTTCGGGATTACCATATATGACAGCTGATTTTACCAATTCTATCATTTATGGTCTTGGCACAGAGATTTCGCATGGAGATCTCACTGGTACTGCTGTTACTCTTCGCTACTGTTTATTGAAGTCGGAGGGTGTAGATGATGAAAACTTCATATGCTGTCTATGGGGACAAGATCCTCTTTACTACACTGTGCGCAATGAATATATCTTTGACTATCGTCTCAAAAATGAGTCTCCAGCAATAGGTGCTGGTAGTCCAGATTTTATGTTGCCCGAAGCGACATTTGACCGATATGGATTGCCTCGTGGTACTCAACCCGACTTGGGAGCATTTGTATATGTTCCAGCAGAGGAAGAGGACGAAGAAATTGAGAATTAGACTATTAAACAATTTATAAATTATGAAAATAGGAATTATCGTGGCAATGGGCAAGGAGTTAAAACTCTTGTTACCATTAATTGACAACCACTCTACCATAACAATCAATGACATAGTATTTCACACTGGCAAAATCCACAATCATGAGGTAACTGCGATGCAATGTGGCATTGGAAAGGTGAATGCGGCTGTGGGTACACTCACTATGATTGAAAATTTCCACCCCGACTTAGTAATCAACACTGGCGTGGCTGGTGGTGCTGGTGGCGGTGCTGGAATTCTTGATGTGGTTATCGGCGAACGCATTGCATATCACGATGTGTGGTGTGGCCCTGGCACTGAATGGGGCGACGCGGCTGGTTGTCCTCGATATTTCACAAGTGTGCCCGAATTGGTAGCGCTCCCTTGTCTCGAAGATGAAAAGGTGAAACGTGGTCTTATCTGCTCGGGTGATATCTTTGTGTCGAAGGTGGAAGAGGTGGAACGCATCAAGTCAATTCACCCCGATGTGATGGCTGTGGATATGGAATCGGCATCGATTGCTCAAGTGTGCTATCTTAAAAATGTGATGTTCTTCTGCATGCGTGTCATCAGCGACACTCCTGGAGGGGAGGATAATATTGCTCAATATGAAAATTTCTGGGAAGATGCACCTCAACACACATTTGAGAAATTGACACAATTGTTATCAAGTTTCTAAACGCAACGACATGGAAAAAATCGCAAGTTTTACTATAAATCACCTTATAATGAAGCGTGGCATATTTGTGTCGCGCAAAGACACTACTACTTCGGGCGATGTGATTACTACATTCGACATTCGCATGACCGAACCTAATCGCGAGCCTGCTGTAGATGGTGCAGCATTGCACACTATTGAGCATCTCGCTGCTACATATCTTCGCAATCACAAGGAGTGGAAAGAGCGCATCATATATTGGGGACCTATGGGTTGTCGCACTGGCAACTATCTACTCGTAAATGGCGATTATACCTCAAGCGACATTGCTGAGTTGATGCGTGAAACATTTGAATTTATCGCTTCGTTTGAGGGGGAAATCCCAGGTGCAACTGCTCGTGATTGTGGCAACTACACTTACAACGACCTCGACTTGGCTCGCAAAGAGGCGAAACGATACCTTGAAGAGGTGTTGAAAAATCTCAAGGAAGAAAATCTCAATTATCCACAATAATACCCTACTCCACCACTGTGAAAGATATAAAAGCCATAAAAGGAACGTTTTATATCCAACGACTTATTGAGGAGGGGGAACACGAGCATCAAGATTTCAAGTTTTCAATCTCAGATGCTCGCAAGATAGCCCGTAGCGTGTCGGCCTTTGCCAACAACGATGGAGGGCGATTGCTTGTGGGGGTGAAGGATAACGGCAACATTGCGGGTGTGCGCAATGATGAGGATATCTATGTAATTGAACAGGCTGCTGAGATGTATTGTCGACCACCACAAAAGGTGGAATTTACAGCATTCAAAACCGAAGGTGGTGCTGTGGTGATTCGTGCCGAAATTGCACGCTCTACTCATCGTCCAGTACAAGCACAAGAGCCCGATGGCAGTTGGCGTAGTTACTACCGAGTAAAAGATGAGAATATCGTAGCCCCCGACCTTATGGTGAGAGCATGGCGACAAAAAGAGTCGCAAAATGGGGCTTTACTATCATTTTCAACGACCGAAAGTGCTCTTATAAATCATCTTGAAGAAAAGGAGATGACCACGATTGAGGAGTTTATGAAATTGGCTCGCATCTCACGCCACTCAGCAGAAGACATCATCATAAAACTCTATGCAGTAGGCGTAATCGACTTTACCTACACTGGAACAACGTTTAAGATTAGTCTCACTCAAGATTATAAATAAATATGATATAAAAACACGCCCACATTCGCATGAGTGTGGGCGTGTTTTTATGTTATAATCCTATTATTTCATTTTCTCAACCAAGGGGCGGAGGTATGGTAGGAGTTTTGTGGCGTAGTACTTGAAGCCGAGGTCAGTGAGGTGAATGCCATCAACTGTACCATCGTCCTCAACACCGTCGAGGTTTACACAATCTACATAGTAGAGGTTGTTGGGGTTTTCAGCCATTAACTTTTCGTAATTGCGACGGAAGGCTGCGTTTTTGCGAGGAAGATAGTTGCCCATCGATTTATCGTAACGAGCATAAGGATAGATAGGACCTTCAACCATCACGATAGGGAGGTCGGGGCGTGCCTTGCGAATGATGTTGACGAAATCGTAGGTGAGTGTGTCGCACATCATCTCAGTGCAGTTAGGAATTGGGTCGAGAAGGAACATATCGGCATCGGCAATTTCAGCCATTGCACGTGCCATGCAGTAGTCCATTTTACCTTCGCCACTGATACCAATGTTCACGATTTCGCAGTTGAGTTCACGGCTCATGATATTTGTTGCAGCCATACCTGTGCGAGATGCGCAACCTCCTTGAAGAATACTTGTGCCGTAGGCGATGATTTTCTTTTTATCGCTAATCAAGTCGGGGTTACCACAAGTGATAGTTGCTGCGCTATCAACAGCGATATAAAGTTCCTCAATACCATCGTAAAGTGGTAGATACACCATATATTCTTGCATGCGAGGCTCTACGTTTGACACATAAGTACTTTTACACCATTTGAGCGAATCGGTATAAGGACGGTTAGTGTTAACATGACGCCACACTGAGTCGCCTTCGTGGATATAGAGGTCGGTGCCTTTCAATCCAGTGTCGGCCATGTGTTTCATGTGAGTATCCCACAAAAGGCGATATTTTACACCTACTGATGTAGAATTAGTAGCAAAACGTACAGCGATACCAGCACTACATTGACTGCGTTCCCAAAGGACATCGCGCACGCTATCTTTAAGGAATGCTGGGAGTCGGTCATAGTCGCGAATTGTGTTTGTCCAACCACGATTTATGATGCGAAGATCTTTGGCATTAATATACTTAATAGGTTTTTCGTCGGCATAAGCCACCGAGCCACACAATATTGCTACTACGAGCAATAGTAATAGTCGATTGATAGTTTTCATTGGTTTGTTAGTGTTTGTGATTTTATTATTTTCCACAAAGATACAAGTTTTATTGGTTTATTAATTTTTTCAATCGTAATATTTCATTAATTTTGTGTTTATTAATAACCCTATTTGGCACATTAACAATGGATAAATCAATTGAATATACTCCCGAATACATTTCTCAATTAGATGACAATGAGATATTTGTATTTGGCAGCAATCTTCAAGGTGCTCATGGTGGTGGCGCTGCTCGATTGGCATTCAATCGCTTTGGTGCACAATGGGGTGTGGGGGTAGGATTAACTGGACAAACTTATGCTATACCCACAATGCATGGTGGTGTAGATGCTATTGCTCCTTATGTTGATGAGTTCATTGAATTTGCTCGCAACAATCGCAACCTAAAATTTTTCGTTACTCGCATAGGTTGTGGCATTGCGGGATTTCACGACAAAGATATTGCTCCACTTTTTGAAAATGCTTTAGATGAAGAGAACATTGTTCTCCCAAAGTCGTTTTATGATATACTAACCAAATAAGAAAAATAACATGAAAGCAAAAACAGCTCTTATCATCTCTTCCCTAATAATGATTGCCGGGATAGCACTAACTGTTGTGTATACAATGGATGTATTTACATATATTATCATTGCTTTAGGTGTAGCATTTATTATTCCCTCGTTTGTCAATATGCTGATGTCTACGACAAGTGATGCTAATGCTCCCGAAGGTAAAAAGGTGAAAATTCAACGTTTTTCGGGGTTGATTTCAAGTGTGGGGAGTGTGATTTTTGGTATTACAATGATTGGCTGGAGTGATTTATATGTACCATTCTTGCCAATGATTTTTGCCATAATCCTCATTCTTGGTGGATGTTTCCACTTGTGTGCTATGGGATTAGCGTTTCGCCCTCATCGTTTGCCACTATGGCTCTACATCATGCCATTGGTATTGCTTGCACTTGGATTCTCAATCATTTATGTCAACAAAGATGTATTGACTCCTCAATATATAGTGTTAATGTCAGGCATCGGGTTTATAATCTTTGCCTTAAACGCATTGGTTGAATTGTGGTTTATATACAAATTTAATCGTGTACCAGTAAAAGCCACACCTGTAGATGATGTTATTGAGGTGGAAGCTGTTGAGGAGATATAAAAAAGGAGAAAAAACAACAACTACAACACTCTCGCAATACTAATTTGTGAGAGTGATTTTTTTATTAAATTCGGGACGAACTAATAATGTTGTGGTTGTAAATCGAGATGTTGCCGAGGAGTTGTATTTGAGATGATAACGGTCGGGAGCTAGAAAGTCAAGCACAAATGTGGCAGTGTCGATAGGGTCATCTATATTATTCCCTGGCACAATACGCTCCTCAATTGTGATATCAAACCCAATAACAGTAATAGCAAGCGATACTGCTCCCGAAATAGAAACGCCTTCTAATCCATGACGAGTGAGCACCACTGCCCCATCGTCACGCACTTGGATTGATATTGATGGTTGAGCAATGTTTACACTACCCCATTGACAATTTGAGTTATTAGAAAGGTCGCCAGCAAGCAGATGTTGGCGTGCTTCACCTCTCGACGATGGACGGGCAAGCAATGCAACAATTGCAGCGGCTACTACCGTTGCGTATACATAAAATTCAGTTGAGTTGAGGAAGTCAACCATGGAGGTGCCTAAAATGTAGCTCCAAGAGCATCAATGAGGGCTGAACTGATAGCCATGTAAATCACTACACCCACGATGTCGTTGGTAATGGTGATAAATGGTCCTGTAGCAAGGGCTGGATCGATGTTGCAACGTTCGAGAGTAAGCGGAACGAAGGTGCCGAATATTGATGCGAATATCACTACCGAGAATACCGATAATGACACCGAAATGGGCACTGATATCGATGCACTGTGGAAAATCACAGCATATCCAAATACTACGAGGGCTATTATGAGGGCGTTAAACAATCCCACTCCCATTTCTTTTAGTATTTGTTTCCCAGAGTCTTTTAACTCGAGCGAACCATTAGCAAGACCTTGTACGATAATCGCTGATGATTGAATACCCACATTACCACCTGTACCACAAATCAAAGGGATAAAGAGCGCCAATATGGGGTTAAAGTCTTCAAATAATCCAAGCAACCATGATGCTGCTAATCCACCAATAACACCGATGAGCAACCATGGCATACGAGCACGAATTTGAGTAAATACCGAGTCGTCGGTTTCGACATCTGTAGAAAGACCTGATGCCAATTGGTAGTCACGTTCGCTTGATTCACGCACTTGGTCCATAACGTCGTCGACGGTGATGCGTCCCACAAGGCGACCGATTGAGTCGACAACAGGCATTGCTACAAGGTCGTATTTTTCAAAGTCGCGTGCAACGTCTTCGATAGGTGCATCATCTTTAATCGATACGGGATCAACCTCCATCACATGTTTGATTTTCGACACTGATGGGTGCGTAATCATCGTTTTGAGTGGAAAGATACCTTTGAGGCGATTGTCGTTGTCTACAACATAGATGTTATAGAGTTCGTCAATCTCTTCGGCTTGCATGCGCATCTGCTTGATACACTCGGGCATGCTCCACTCTTGATTCACGACAATCATTTCCTTACCCATGATACCACCGGCAGTGTCTTCGTCGTATTTCAAGAGGTCGATGATGTCGCCAGCTTGCTCAACGTCGTCGATGTGTGCGAGGATTTCTTCACGATCCTCTTCGTCAAGTTCTTGAATGATATCAACGGCGTCGTCGGTATCGAGGTGGTCGATGTGACTTGCAATCTCTTCGGCGGGCATGTCGCGCAACAACTTACGACGATCATCTTCGTCGAGTTGCATCAATACTTCAGCGGCAGTGTCTTCGTCGAGGAGGTCATAAAGAAACTCAGCCTCTTTAAGATTGAGGTTTTGGTAGAGTTCGGCAATGTCGGCAGGGTGTAGTCCTTCAAGTTCTTTGCGGGCTACTTCGATATTTTGATTGTGAATTACCTCACGAATGTGTTCGAGGTATTCGGGAGTATATTCTTTCATTTAGAAAGTGAGTGAACGTGGTTAACTAATAATGTATTTCTCTCGTTATTGGCGCAACGAAGCAACAAGATTTGTGAGTGAGATAAATTCCTCAACGCTCAGTTGCTCAGGGCGACGCGTGAAAATTGGGTCATCGGGAATCGTTGCTTCGGGCGGTAAAAGTCCACGCAGGGAGTTGCGCAAAGTTTTACGACGCTGACCAAACGATGTCTTCACCACCGTCTTAAACAGTCGCTCATCGCACCCTAAATCGGTTACATTATTGCGACGCAACTTCACCACACCCGATTTCACCTTGGGAGGTGGGTTAAATACATGTTCGCTAACAGTAAACAAATATTCTACATCATACCATGCTTGTAGCAATACGCTCAAAATGCCACGAGTCTTGGTGCCTGGAGGTGCTGCTAAACGTTCGGCCACCTCTTTTTGCAACATACCCGAACAACAAGTTACTTTGTCTTTATAATCAAGCACTTTGAAGAATATTTGTGAAGAGATATTATAAGGATAATTTCCTATCACACAAAAGTCATTCCCCTCATAAAGCTCATCAAGACGCATTTGCAAGAAATCGCCTTCGATAATGCGTCCCTCTAAGTTGGGGAAGTTTTCATTAAGATATTCCACACTTTCGGTGTCGATTTCAGCCACTTTTACATCGTGTCCGTTATCGAGAAGGAACTGCGTCAACACACCCATACCTGGACCTACCTCGAGCACGGGCATTCCCTTATAATCATCAAGTGTGGCAGCAATGCGAGCCGCGACACTCAAGTCGGTCAAAAAGTGTTGACCAAGAGCCTTTTTGGGTTTTACTTGACGCATATCTTAATGTTTTTTATTTTATTAATTCACAAAGATAGTATAAAAAAAGGAAAAAGGAAAAAGAAAAGAGGAGAAAGGAGAGAGGAAAGAGCAAAGAGGAGAATGGAGAGTTTTTTGCTGGGGCTTGATTTTTGACTTTCAACGCTATATTTTATCATTTTTTAATTATATTTGCAGTGGTATATAAATAACTTAAAAATAATTACCACTATGAAATATAATCTCAACAAACTGCTATTCGCGATTGTCAGCCTATTCCTAAGCACAACTGCACTTGCTCACGACTTTGAAGTCAATGGCATTTATTACAATTTTATTGACCAATCAGCCAATACTGTCGCTGTTACTTTCAAAGGAGACAAATATTATAGTTATTCTGACGAATACACCAGTGCTGTTACAATCCCCTCATCGGTAACTTATTGGGGCACTACTTATTCCGTAACCGAGATTAGCTACTATGCGTTCTGTTATTGCTCAAGCTTGACCTCGATAACTATCCCCAATTCCGTTACCTCAATTGGCGATGAAGCGTTCTCTAATTGCACAGGCTTGTCCTCGGTAACTATCCCCAATTCCGTAACCTCAATTGGCGTTGAAGCGTTCTTTAATTGCACCAGCTTGACCGAGGTTAATATCTCTGATTTATCAGCATGGTGTAAAATAAGTTTTAGATATACTGCTGCAAATCCGTTATTTAATGCAAAAACACTCAAACTTAATGGTTCTGAAATAAAAAATTTAGTTATTCCTGATGATATTTCCCAAATAAAATCCTATGCGTTCCCTGGTTGCACAGGCTTGACCTCGGTAACTATCCCCAATTCAGTAACCTCAATTGGTGAATTTGCGTTCTATGATTGCACTGGCTTGACTTCGGTAACCATCCCCAATTCCGTAACCTCAATTGGCTCGGGTGCGTTCCATGAATGCACTGGCTTGACTGAGGCAACAATTGGCAATTCCGTAACCTCAATTGGCGATGAAGCGTTCTCTGAATGCACTGGCTTGACCTCTGTAGCAATTCCTAATTCTGTAACTGAGATTGGCAAGGAGGCGTTCTATGATTGCTCCGACTTGATTTCTGTAACAATCCCCAATTCCGTAACCTCAATTGGCGATAAAGCGTTCTCTGGCACAGGATGGTATGAAAACCAATCAAATGGAATATTGTATTTAGATAATTGTTGTTTAGGTTATAAGGGGGAAAAACCTACAGAAACATTAACCATAAAAGATGGAACTCATTTGATTAGTTCGTCTGCGTTCTCAAATTGCTACGGTTTGACCGAGGTAACTATCCCTAATTCCGTAACCTCAATTGGCGACTATGCGTTCACTGGTTGCACAAGCTTGACCTCGGTAACAATCCCAAATTCCGTAACCTCGATTGGCTCTGATGCGTTCCTTCGCACAAGATGGTATGGTAATCTTGCAAATGGTGTTATATATATTAACAATGTTTTGTATAAATATAAAGGGACTATGCCTGAGGGTACATCAATTTCAATCAAGGATGGCACAATATCAATTTCCCCATTTGCATTCTTCACTGGTTGCACAGGCTTAACCTCAGTAACAATCCCCAATACTGTAACCTCAATTGGCGATAAAGCGTTCTATAGATGCACTGGCTTGACAGAGATTATAGTAAATGCAATAAATCCTCCAACTATACAAAAGAATAGTTTTGCAAATTATAATGTCCCATTAACTATAATAGAGGGAACTATTGATACATATAAAAAATCAACATGGAGTGCATTTAAAAAGTTTAATGAAATTCCATTAGCTATTGATGGTATTAAATATAAAGTTACTTCTATAAATGAATTAGAAGTTAAGTCTTATGATAATAATCTTTCTTCAGAATTAATTATACCTTCTACTATTAATTTCGGAGATAGAAAATATAATGTAACTTCAATTAGCTCGGATGCGTTCTATGGTTGCACAAGCTTGACCTCGGTAACAATCCCTAATTCCGTTACCGAGATTGGCAACTATGCGTTCTGTGATTGCGACGGCTTGAAATCAGTTACCATCGGCAACTCCGTAGTCACTATTGGCAATAATGCATTTTATAATTGTGGATTAAGACTTGTTGTTTCTTATTGTATGCTCCCTCCTACTTGTGCCGATGGCGCCTTTGATGGAAATCCAAATAACAGTTATTCCGCTCTTCTAAAAGTGCCCGAAGGAACTGACATTAAATATGCAGTTGCTGATGAATGGTATAAGTTTGGGAAAATACAAGAAATCATAGGAGTTGAAGGAGTAGAAGCCGATAATAACACCGTTGAAGAGGCTCGCTACGACATGCATGGGCGTTTACTTTCTAAACCAACAAAAGGTATCAATATCATCAAAATGAGCGATGGTTCTACACGAAAGGAAATCATCAAAGAGTAAAAAAGAGAGATGAAAAAGGAAAGAGGAGAATGTAGAGAGGACAGATTTAAATCTTCTTCATTCTCTGAAATCGCTATTAAACACAAGCCCCACAATTGCATTTGCATTTTGTGGGGTTTCTTATTGTCATAACGTAAAAACATAGTTTCTGCTATTCTGTCCTAATAATACAAGAGAGGAAAGATTTCTCTTCCCTCTCTCTGTTTTCCGTTATATATTGACGTATTAGTCGAGTTCTTGGTCGGGTTCATAGCCACCCATTTCGCGAATAGCATTTTTGAGGATAGCATATTGTTGGAAGAGGTGATTTACTGGCACTTCCCCTTTGGTATAGTCGTGCATAGGACTCTTGAGGAAGAAACTCAAGAAACGTTGAGTTCCCCAACGGCCAGCGCGTGCAGCTAAGTCGCTCAATAATACGAGGTCGAGACACAATGGTGCTGCAAGGATAGAGTCGCGACAAAGGAAGTCAATCTTGATTTGCATTGGATAACCCATCCAACCAAAGATGTCGATGTTATCCCAACCCTCTTTGTTGTCGTTACGAGGTGGGTAATAGTTGATACGCACCTTGTGGTAGTAGTTGGTATAGAGGTCAGGTTGCTCTTCGGGTACGAGGATAGACTCGAGAGTAGAGAGTTTTGACACCTCTTTAGTGCGAAAGTTGGCTGGTTCGTCAAGCACAAGACCGTCGCGGTTGCCAAGAATGTTGGTAGAGAACCAACCTGCAAGGCCAAGACAACGAGTGCCAATGATAGGAGCAAAACCAGATTTGACGAGAGTTTGACCAGTTTTGAAGTCCTTACCAGCGATAGGCAATTTAGTTTTTTCAGCCATTTCCCACATCGCAGGGATATCGACAGTAGTGTTAGGTGCACCCATGATGAAAGGAGCACCTTCGGCCAATGCGGCATAAGCATAACACATTGATGGAGCGATGTTATCTACATCATTGGCTTTCATTGCGGCTTCGAGTGTTGCGAGAGAGTAGTGTACTTCTTCGTTTACAGGCACATACACCTCGGTTGATGCCGACCAAAGGACCACTACACGATTCACTCCTGTTGCTTTTTTGAAGTTGCGAATATCTTCACGAAGTTGATTTGTCATATCCCAACGGTCGGTACAAGTTTTTACATTGTCGCCGTCGAGACGTTTTGCATAGTTTTTGTCAAACGCTGCCTTCATAGGAACGATTTGTTCGAGTTCCTCCTTCACTGGAAGGATATCTTTCTCTTTGAGAACTTGGCAGTTCATCGCTGATTCAAAGGCATTCTCGGGGTATACGTCCCATGCACCAAACACGATGTCGTCGAGTTTTGCCATAGGCACGATTTCATCATATTTGAGATATTTCTTGTTAGCACCTTTGCCTACACGAATTTTGTCGTATTGAGTCATTGCTCCAACTGGTTTTGCGAGACCTTTACGAGCCATCAAAACACCAGTCATGAATGTGGTGGTAACTGCACCAAGACCTACAACTAAAACACCAAGTTTGCCGTCGGCTGCTTTAACATTACTATTCATTTCTTTTATATAAAAATAAGTTATTATTATTCAATTTTAATCATCGCAAGAGGTGTCTTGCTGAAATAACACCTAAAATTACATATAGTTTTTGAGACGCGAAATTTTTTAACCCAAAAACTTACTTTTTTCTGCAAATGGGTGTTAAAATAGACTGAAAGTGACAATAATGGAGCATAAAAGGAGAAATGAAAGAGAAGAGAATGTAGAGATATAACATGGCCGTATCCGATTTTAAGGGCAGAATGACCTAAAAAGCAAAATGACAAAATATGTCTTTTGTCTTAAATTTTATGTTTCATTCTGTCAGAAAACAGAGAGTACCTCTTCTAATTTAGAGATGATGCATGGGTGAGTTACGGCATCTTCGTCGGCTGTCCACCCTTTCCCTTTAATCCATGCTACTTTACACCCAATTGTCTCGGCTGGCACGATGTCTTTTTTGTAACTATCGCCAATTACAAGCACCTCCTCAGGGTTGAGTCCAAGAGCGTCAACTCCAAGCATAAAGATGCGAGGATCGGGTTTGCGTATCCCCACCACAGCCGATTCCACAATCTCCTTAAAATAGTGGCGTAGGTTAAAGTCGGCAAGCACGCTTTCCACATTTCCATAGAAATTAGACACAAGCACCAACGGATACTTTTCGTATAGTGTTTCAATCGTTGGGCGAGCCGATTCAACGCAATCTCGAGCCGATTCGTAACAATATTTAGCCACGGCAAGAGCTTTTTCTTCAATAATTGATGCGTTGATGAGATTCTGCTCGGCGAGATAACCGAGTTCAATGCGCATTTTAATGAGCAATATGTCGTAGAAATTATGATGAGGTAGGATGTGTGGAGTGCGTGCCAATTCACGTTCGGCATAGACATAGCACTCACGAAATTGCTCTTTGGTTACATCTATTTGAGCCTCTTGGTATCCCTCCCAAATTATTTCGCTCCAATGCACACCGCGACTGTCGATAGTGCCACCATAATCAAATATTATACCTTTAATATTTCCCATCTTCAATCTCTTTAGTGAAACGACGACAGAAACGCTCATGGCAACAGACCATATATATCAACATGATGTTGAGCATGGTCAACTCAAATGCGAAATATAACCAAGGCATGCCGATGAATAGAGATACAAAGAGCGCAAATGTGCGAGTATTGAATGTTAACATATTGGTATATTTCATCATCGGGAGCGACTTAGCACGAAATGCCTTGCGAAACTCTTGAGAGGGCATTCCACCATTCCAACGTTGCGCTATGGCACGGCGTAGTCGTTGCATTGAAGGGGTAATCCGTTCTTGACTTTTGGTGTAGTTGGCATAAAAAGTAAGAATGAGTTTTTGAAAGAAATTTTTCGACCACGAGAGTTGTGCGAGTTTTTCTTTGATTTGTGCCGAACTGTCAAGCTCGCTCCCCTCCTCGCCTTTAAGAAAGTAGAGGTGGAAATTGCGATAATAGTCGGAAGTAGCAGCTTGTTGAGCATGGAATATCCCGGCAATGATAGCAATAGTCCATATTAGCCATGGAGTGGCGCTAAAAAAATCGGAATTGGCATTGGTGCGGAAGCATATAGCAAAATATATTGCAATAAACCATAGGTCGCCACTCACTCCGTCGAGGATGCGCCCTATGCGAGAGTATTGTTTTGTCATTCGGGCGAGCTGGCCGTCGGCGCTGTCAAACGAGTTGGCCCACACAAGCAATAGCATTCCGATGATGTTAATCCACAGGTCGTTGTAATAGAATAATATTCCACCTCCCACGCCGAGAAATATTGAAGCGATAGTGATGGCATTGGGGGTGATGCCAAGACGTTTTGCCAAGCAAGCCCACGCATATCCTATGGGACGATAAAACCAAAGGTCGAAAGTTTCTTCGGTATCCATCGACTTCAATGTGTCGCGATAACTTGAGTTAGTAGTGTTGTTATTTTGATTCATATTATTTGCAATTATTGATATGATTTAATATGCATTTGGCAATGTGGGGTGCTGCTTCATCGCGACATGGCGCAAAACTAGGCCAATCGTTGAAATCTATGATATAGATATCACCTTCGGGCGAAATGATGCAGTCGCCACCATAAACTTTCACATCAAGTGCATCAGCAGCATCTTGACATATCTGCTTCAACTGCTCTATATCAAATTCAATCCCTTGCGATTTGCCGTTAATCTCTTCATGCCCATATTTGCTATGTCCTAAATCATAAGGATAGAACCAATGGAAGAAAGGAGTGTCTTTTACACCATAGAATTTAACTAAGTCACCCACTAAATGCTTATTGATTACTGCTCTTGTGATGCCATGAAGGAAATATTCGTGCAATAATCCTTGTGCCTCTTGAGGATGTCGCACAAAAGTCACATCTTCTTTATGTATGGCATGGAAATCGCCTCGTTTAATCCAACATTGTGTAAATCCACCCTTTTCGAGTGAGTCAATCACCATTTCATTGGTGTTGACCATAAGGCTCTCGGGTTGTGGAATATTACTTCCCATGAGAATGCGAGTCATGCGTTCGCGAGTGCAGTTTTCGATGCCATATCCCGAGTTGACTACGATTTTGCCAGCGTCCTCCATCTGTTGAAGTAGGCCAATTGATTTCTGCTCACGACACATGTTTATGATAATGTCTTCGGTAACATTCCCTGCGATGAGTTGCTCCTCACTATACACATTAACGATACACCCTCGTTTTCGAAGATGCTCGGCTACGGCATTGAATATTGCCGTGTCGTTACCTATGTGGTTGGGCGAATATGCTCCGGCTCTCATTACGCCGGCAATCGTGATTTCAGCCATCGCTTTATAAATTAGATTTATTGGCGTGATGCGACAAATGCTTCGGCAGTGGCAATATCGCCAGCATGGTCTACATCAACTATTTTTTCAAATGGAAATGCTTTGAGAGTCAATCCAGCATCTACCAATGCTCGTTGATAGTTGCGCATACGCGACACACCATTTGCCATACACTCTTCGAGTACACGCAATGTGGGAGTCGTTAACGCATATATTCCTCCCGAAATGAATTTCACTCCATCCCAAGGGGCATCTTTGAATGCTGTAATGTTGAGGTCACTATCGGTGTCGATATAAAGAGGTTTTTCATCATCAATAAATGATGTTACTGCCATATATCCATCGGCACCAGTAGTGTCATTTTCAAACGCTTCAATATATTTTTTGAATTCATCTTCGTGGAAGATCGTGTCGACCGTTGTGAGGCAGAATTTACCATCTTCAAAGTGTCGACTCACTTCGTAAAAACTATGCATCGAACTGGGTGTAGATTTCACAATCAAGCGAAATGGCACGGGAATGTCAAGACTCTCAAGATATTCGCGCACTTGATGCATCTCCTCGTTTACGATGATGCTCAACGAGGTGGCATTGCATCGCATGAAGATGTCGATAAGTCGCTTAATCATGGGGGTGCCGTTGAGATTTACAAGTGGTTTGGGGAGTGCAATCCCCTCTTGAACTAATCGTGAACCCTCGCCAGCGGCAATTATAGCATAATTCATGGAGTGAATATGATTTTAATAGTTTTATTTTCTCTTGTATGGCGATTGTAGGAATCCTTTTATGTCAACATCTTGAAACACAAAATAGCGTTGTAGCGTTATGTTCCAAACTATCGAAACAACCCCCGAAACAATTAATTGGGCTGCCATAAAGAATCCTGCGCTCTTAAAACCCATATCGATGAGCCATTGCCACGATGAAAACAGATGATAGGTGATTGCCGTTCCGTAGGTATTAAGACACAAGCTACCTATCCACACCAAAACGTATTTGACAAAAACCATACGTTTTTTAACATCGTTCCCTTTGAATGTCCAACGATAGTTGAGCGTGCAATTTGTAAACCCTCCCGAGGTAGTCCCAATCGCTTTGGAATATACTTCGCCAAGTGGAGTGAATTGAAAGAGGATTAAACTCACCGTAAAGTCAACCCACGCCCCTATTTGAGACGTGGTCATTGCTTTAAGGAATATGTTAAACTCCTCGCGCGACTTGAATTGCGGTGGTAAAATCCTTCTGAATTTCACTTATGTGAGAATTAAATTATTAATCTTCGTGTTCATCTTTTGTGAGGTCGAGCACCACGTTGTCCTTGCCTCGATCGAAATATTGTTTGCGAAGAGGGTGACGGCGAATGAATGCTTCGTTGCGACGACAGCGCACCACATCAATAGCATGATAAATCGCTTGACGCATAGACTCTTCTGATGCAACACCTTTGCCTGCAATGTCGTAGCCAGTGCCGTGATCGGGCGATGTGCGCACATATTGCAATCCAGCAGTATAGTTCACGCCCGTTTCCATTGCGATTGTTTTGAATGGAGCGAGACCTTGGTCGTGATACATTGCCAAGATACCATCAAATTTTGAATACAATCCACTACCAAACAAACCATCGGCAGCATAAGGACCATAGCATTGTATTTTGCGATCGCGACCTTCAACAATTGCAGGAGTAATGATTTCTTGTTCTTCCTTACCGAGAAGCCCATTTTCGCCAGCGTGGGGATTGAGCGACAACACTGCGATGCGTGGAAGGTCGATACCAAAGTCGTTTTTGAGTGAATTGTTAAACGCTACAAGTTTCTCTACGATAGCCTCTTTGGTGATTGCACTTGGAATTTGAGCAAGTGGAAGATGTGTAGTTACTAACGCCACTCTCACATTTTCGTTGCAAAGAATCATCAATGCTTTGTTGCCATCGCCGATTGATGCTTCAAGATACTCTGTGTGGCCAGGGAAAGTGAATGTGTCGCTTTGAATATTGTTCTTGTTGATAGGAGCTGTAACGAGAGCATCAATATCGCCGTTACGCAAGTCGAGAGTAGCTTGCTCAAGAGCAACAAATGCTGCTTTTCCTGCTACCGGTGTTGATTTTCCTGGTTCGATAGCAGTATCTTCGCCCACAACATTGATGATGCTACAAGCTCCATCGCGAGCCTCTGAAGCTTTTGCCACTTGGCTCATAGCAAACTGAGGAATGTTGAGTTGTTTACGATAGTAAGCGGCAATTTTTGCCGAACCATAGATGATAGGTGTACATATTTCAAGCATACGAGAGTCCTCAAGTGCTTTGAGGATTACCTCATAACCTATGCCATTTATGTCGCCATGGGTGATACCCACTCTTATTTTTCTATTTTCTTTCATTTGTATAATTATATGATAATTAGATAAAAACCTCAAAACGGAATCTCTATTCTCAATAAAGAGGCCTTAATTTGTAACTTTACAATCGGTAAAGATACTTATAATTATTCAAAAATAGGTTAACAATAAAAATTTATTTCTACAAATAATTTGTAATTTTTTGTAGATATGGCGAAAATATCAATAAAGATTTGTTTGAGAAAAGAGTTATGTCTAATTTTACACTAATAATAAATATGTAAGATAATAGAAATGAACCAAGAGATAACAAATATGCTCCTTGCTATGGGGGTATCGGCAGGGTATGTAAATGTATTGGCGCTCAGTGTGGGGATATTGGTGCTAGCATTAGTCGCAATTGTGTCTTACTTCATTATTCATAAAATTGTGAATGAGGCAGTGCGTCGCATTGTAGAACGCACCACAGTGACATGGGACGATGCCCTCTTTAATGACCGATTATTGTCCAGTGTGTGTCATCTTGTACCACCTGTGTTGGTGTATATGTTAATTCCAGTATTAATGAGTGATTTCCCAGCAATTGAGGTCGCTGGAGAGAAGATTGTGCTCATTTATGTGGTGATGATGGCTGTAAGAGCAGTTGTGGTATTGTTCTCGTCGATATACTTAGCATCGCGTCAAACACAATCATTTGATGGACATTCTCTAAAAGGTCTTATGCAGATGCTCAAGATTATTGCAATATGTGTGGGACTTATTATAATAGTTTCAATACTCATCAATAAAAACCCAGTAATAATACTATCAGGACTAGGAGCTTCAGCGGCCGTGTTAATGCTGATATTTAAGGATACCATAGTAGGTCTTGTTGCTGGAGTGCAACTTTCGGTCAATGATATGTTGAAACCTGGAGACTGGATTGAGGCTCCAAAGCATGGAGTAAATGGTACGGTTGAAGATGTGTCGCTCACTACCGTAAAGGTGCGTAATTGGGATATGACTATTGTCACTGTGCCACCTTATTCTCTTGTGAGCGAATCTTTCCAAAACTGGCGTGGTATGCAGTTAAGCGGAGGTCGACGAGTCAAGCGTTCGGTTAATATCGACCTCAACTCGGTGCGTTTCGTTACTGATGAAGAGATGCAAAAATATTTGCAACAAGAGTGGTGCCAAAACTTTATTCCTCCAGTAAATAAGGTCGTAAATCTTCATCTTTATCGCCATTATATTGAGCAATATTTGGCTACTCACCCAGGAGTGAATAAAGAGATGCTCAAAATGGTGCGACAATTACAGTCAACCAATCATGGAGTGCCAGTCGAATTGTATTTCTTCACTGCAACTACTGAATGGGTTAAATATGAAAATATACAAGCCGAAATCTTTGACCACATTATTGCTGTGGCGCATGATTTCGACTTGCGTATCTTCCAAAGTCCGTCAGGACTTGATTTGAATTCCCTTTAATATCGGGGAGAGATATTTACACCTCTGAAAGATGTAATAGATAGGAGTTGCAATAAGGTCATAATCTCCTCGTTGGCAATATGTTCATATTGCTTGCTCGTTGTGTCGTCGTGACCTATGTAGCATATATATAGCGCATAGGCCGAGATGCAATGGTTGAGAGCTTGTCGCATTGCTTTGGTGGCAGTGTCGGTTACATCGCTACACACCTTTAAGTCAACGCTTAATATCTCATCATCGACATCATTTGTCAACTGAGAAACATCATTGATATTGCAATTTTCAACATATCTGATAATCTTCATTACTATAAAAGCAAATGTATCTCTAATGAGCAATTTTAGGGCTGGAGCACGGTCGCGAGTGAGAATTGGAGGTCGCGATTCATCTCCATTTGAAAGGCATCTAAGGGCCGACAATGCATATATCTCCCTCATGATGGCCTCGGTTGATAGATTAAGTGATATAGATTGTGTCATAGTGGGATTAGGGTATTAGTGGTTAATAAGACGGCGAGCCGATACTTCGGATATAAAGAAACGAGAGGCATTGCCTGAGGCGAGCACCATCGAGAGAGCATCACTTTCGCTAAGCGAGGGATTTCGTTGTATTAGTCGGTCAACTTTGCGTGCAATCTCCACAACCATATCGTGGCGTAGCCTGCGATAACTTTTGGGCAACTGCTTGCGACGATATTGACTCAATAGTCGGCGAGCATAGTCGAAAGTGAGATAATAACTTGGCGCTTTAGTTGATATTGCATCATTCACAACAGTTGAAATCGACGGATTTTGCCCCAGTTTCTTATATTGTTTCACGATGCGGTTGTAACATTTTTTGATGTCGCGATTTCTGATTAAGACTTCTTCAAGCATGACAATTAATGATTTAGAATAGGTTTAATCGATAACGAGAATTGGATTTCAATCGGTAGTACAAAGATAAAATCACGCATGGGCAATATCGCTACCCAACGAGATTAATAATTAAAAATTTTCACCTCACTTGAGAGCCACATTTTGCATCATGAAACACATTCTCTCGTCCCTCTCCTCACGGAAGTGATTGAATGTTTCAAAAATGTCGGCAAGAGCGATTGTAGCATTCTTTATTTGCGATTCGTAGAGTGCCGAGCCATTTGTGCCAGTGTTGCTTTTTCCCATCAGTGCGCTGCTCACTCCACTCACATCTTCAAACAATTTCATCTCGAGCGACAGTAGCTCAAAGGCTCCTATATTTGTATTGTTTGCCGCAATTTGTTGAGGACCTGGATTACCCGATGAGGGGTTGTAGGGGATAACACTATCGCTTTTAGCCCATTGCGAGGCAATCTGCTCCCACGACATCGATTCATGTCGTTGATTGGCAGGGAAGAGGAGAGCCCCCTTAGCCGAAGTGCTCATAATATGATCAATCATCACGATAAGTCGATTGATATATCGTTGTTGGTCAATTACATCTTCAACAAATGGGTGCACCTCGCCATCTATAAGTGGGTAGAGTTTTATCACAAAAGGGTGAGCATTGATGGGTGAGATGTAACTATCAAGCAGAGTGCCGTCGGGAGCCAAATAACGACATTGCCAATAGGTGTTGATATGCCAGCGAGAGATTATCTCCTTCATATCGTTTCTTTTACGAATGGAATTTTCGTGGTCGAGTAACGACCGGCATGTTAGGTCGGTCATAAACATCTCTCCATGATGTATGTCGTGGCAAAGTAGTGACTCTTTACTCTCAAGAGTCCACACCTCAATAACTCGACAACAATTATTTGGCGCTTTGAAAAATATGCCACCCTGCTGTATCTCATCTTGTGAATATAGTTGTCGCAACGCATTGGCTTTTGCTTGGTCGCCTCCACTAAATCGCATAATCACCTCGGTGATGCTCATGCTGTGAGTCATACCCACCATTTCAATATCCCACCCACGAGGATCGTTAAATGCGTTGACAAAGAAATGCGATGGATTTACATTCTCCACCCACACCCCGTCACCTTTACGAAGATTACCCAGCGAAATACGTTGTATAGCACACCCCGAAATCAAGAACTCTTCAAGCATACGACTATCCAGTTCATTAAGATTGTTGAGGTTGTATATGGGTTTGAGCAAGGCAGGAATATCGTTGTCGTAGAGCGAATTGCGAAAACGCCCCACTACACACTTCACCAACTGGCGAATGAGATTATTACTCATAGGTCGTTTGCCATCTTTCAGGGCTAGTTCCCCTTCGGTAATGATGTTGCCATGTTCATCGCTCACGAGGTCGTTCCACTGCTCGCCATAGGTATATTGCTTGTATCGATTGCGTCGACTGCGAAGCGATTCACCATATTGCCACGCCTTGTAAGCCAACGCAAGCACACGTTCATTTTTAGGTAAAAACATAGTAAATTGTGAATTTAGAGGTTAAAGAAACATTGAAAATGGTAAAAGGAGAGAAGAGAATCTCGATAGAGTTAATTTATATTTTCCTCTCCCCTCTTTTCTCTTTCCTTTTTCAATTCTCAATTAATGAAACTGCTCGTTCGTCCATTTCATAAGTGCCGTCGGCTGGCTCCATTACAGCCATCGCACGCACAATCTTGGGAGTAGAAGAGGGTAGAGAATAGATGAATAAACGATTGCCATGGATTACCACCACAGGTCGTTCACAGCCACCACGACTATAAGGATTTTCCTGCAATATAGCCTCTTGGCAATGAGGGTTAGTGATAATTTTTGCCGGTCTGCTCCACCCCTCAAGTTGAAATTCAACGATGCGTCTACAGCTTTCGGGGAGAGTTACAATTCCCACCCCCTCATCACGCACCACTACAGCAATGTCGTTGGCGATATTTGTCGTTACTAACATCTCCACAGGAGCAGTGCAGAGCAAATTAAGATACCAGTCGCGCATTTCGAGCCTCAATAGTTGGTCAATATCAACACCATCGTTGCGAGTTATAACACAGTCGGAGCGTAGAGGCTCGAAACCCCGGCGCAGTTTCCACTGCGCCAGCATTTCTTCGCTTGAGAGAGTTATTTTCATGCCTGAGATGTTTCAATTACACGCATGTGGGCTTGAGGATATCGCAACACAAGGCAACTTGCTTCAGTCACCACAATAGCATCGGTGTTGCGCACACCACTCTTTCGTAAGTCGAGTTTCTCTGCACGGAATGGCACATGGCAGTATTTTGTGATATACTCAGGGTCTACAACAAAACCATCATAGTAGTGGCCACATTGATCAAATACCTCAGAGTGCAACACATAGAGAGTGCCAAATTTTGAACGCAACTCAGTGAAATCGATTCCCCATTTTGTAACCGTTTCGTTGGCAGAAATCACTTTGTTGTAGTCAAGTTTATTGATTACCTCAATAAGACCTGTACCACCTATTAAGATTTTGCGATTTGACCCAGCATTAGCAGTGAATGCATCGCGACAAAGGTCAATTATTGAATTGGCATTAAAGTCATCTTTGGCATATCTAAACTCTCTCCCTGCTTGATGCCAAATCCCACCAGTGAGCAACACATCTTCTCGTTTGTTTGAGTCGTAGATACGTGCCTTTGAACCGAATAGGAAACTCTTCTCCATACCCAATCGCATATCGATAATTGCCGCCTCCTCTTGGTCAGAGAAACTCCAGCCCACCTCCTTGTTTGCGATTTTTTGAAATGTGCTTTGCTCCACTTGAGTCTTGAAAATTTGGCAGTTATTTTGCATTTTCGTTGGCAGCGCCTCAAATTGAGCTGTTTGCACATCAAGTTCGCTGGCTGCACGCCCCATGCGTATAAGTTTGGTACCTACCTCCATAGTGGGCACATGGTTGCGATACCCCATCACCGATTTGCCATTCACGGCAATGACTTTAACTCCATCATCGTTACGACTCAACACATATAGCACGAGTGTTCCGTCATAACTCAATCCATCAGGACCATATCCACTCACGTTGGGCACGAGGATAGTTTCCGACGGCTCAAAAATTTCGTCATTTTCGGTGTGAATAGTGGCGATATAGTATTCACCACTTTTCCCCTCTTCGGTTTCCTCGTCATGCTCTTGTGTAAGAGTTGTTTCAGTAGCTTTGGTATCGACCGAATAATAGTCTACAACCATACTGCCACATGAGCGACTGCCTCCAAAACGTGAAAGTTGGTCGATAGGAGTTGACATAGGGCGAATTTTTACTATACGTTCATCGATTTCGTTACGAAGAAGATCGGGCGACCCCTCGTTGGATAGTGATGTGGTGAGCGGTCCATCTACCACATGCTTCCCGCCATTGATGCCAGCGATGAGCATACCCGAAGCCAGCGTAATCGAACTGTCGCCGTCGCCCATGATAATCCACCATAAAATCACAGCGCCCATAGCGATAAAAGTGTAAATGCCATACTTTTGTGCAAGCCATTCAACGGCTTTGCCAAATAAAGAAATTAGTTGTTGTTTCAATTGATTCATAGTACTTTAAAATTAAAATAGATAAAAAATGAAAGATAAAAGTAAAGAGGAGAGAACAGAAAAATGTGAAATCGTTAACCCTAATACGCAGGAAAGTCTCACTTTTCAATTTTCACTTATCAATTAACTCGGTCAAGCCTCGTTGAGCCTTTCGGGGTTCTCAATTTTCAATTCAAGAGGTTCTTCTTTTTGCTCTTTGCTCTCTCCTCTTTCCGCTTGATTTAGTTTTCCCACACACTGCGGCGAGGGTGATTAAGGATTGTGGTTTCTACTACAGGTTTACGAGCATTGTCAGCCAACTGCCATTGATTAGGTTCGCGCATTTTCACCTCTATCTGCTCATTGCGACCACGAAGATAGCCACGTTCTTCGGCCTCATTCACAAGAGCATCTACATCTACTGTTGCCACTTCATCAGCCACAGCATCACTTGGGAAATACTGCGTAGAAGCTTCACGAGCGTCCTTCCCCGAGATGATGTCAATAATAAAATGCCCCACACGTGAATCCTTGAGAATGGCCTTCATAATATCCTTAAACGAAGGCATCTCCTTTGATGCATCTACCACCTCCTCGGCAGTATCTTTTACAGTGTCGATGGTTTCGGTTACAGCACCGATAGTTTCTACTACATTCTCCACTACATTTTCAGTTGCATTGCCCACCTTTGAGGCGATGTCGCGAGCCGTATCAACTACGGCATTAATTGTTGATTGAAAATTGTTTTCCATTGTGTTAGATTTTGAGTTAATAAAAATGGTTTTGGTTGATTGCAATCACAATGCAAAGTTACAACCTCCATAACCCGAAAAACTGCGATAATGCACAAAAATTCTCAATTAACATTTTTTGAGAATTATATATGCTAACCTAAATTTATTTTCCTTTTCACATCAGCATCGTTATTTATTCTATCAATCCATATAAAAAATGAGAGCGATGTTTTTTTGTTCCATCGCTCTTCACATTGTTATGTATTTTCTCAACTCTCAATTCAAAAGGATTTCAATTCAAGAGGCTCTTCTTTTTGCTCTTTCCTCTTTTCTCTCTCCTCTTTCCTTTTTCATCTCTCTTTTACTCTTTGATGATTTCCTTTCTTGTAGTGCCGTCGCTATATATTACGATATTGATACCACGAGTAGGCTCAGAGAGTAATCGACCATGAATATCATAACGAGATACCTCTACGGCATCATCAGTAGCAATATTTTCAATGCCAGCAGCGTCGATTTCAAATGTGCCGATGTAATTTTTCAATATCTCTCCAGTTGCTGATTTTACCAAAACTTTGTAATAATATACGCCATCATCAAAGCCATCGATTGATAATTCAAGAGAGGTTGACATTGGAGTGATTTTGCCATAAGCATCATAGTGGGTAGTCGCAACCAATTGCGACATAGTAGCGTCGGAATATACACTTGCGAGATATTCAGTAGCACCCTCTATTGTTGGAATTTCAAATGTTGCGCTCTTTTCTTCTGTTGATACTTTTGCTTCCGACACTTCATGCACTTGTGTAAATTTGTGCCATTCATCGGCAAGGGCATAGTCAATCAAACTACCCTCAGGAATCATCAATAACGCAGAATAGCTATCTATTTCTCCTCCAAAAGCATCGCTTCCACAAGTTGGAGGGACGGCACAATGGCACATAATTAATCTTATTCCACAGCTCTCGAACGCATCGCTGCCAATCGAGGTTACAGAATTGGGGATGGTTACCGAGGTCAAGCCTGTGCACCAACAAAACGCATCGCCACCAATCTCGGTTACTGAATTGGGAATGGATACAGAGGTTAAGCCATAGCACGCAGAGAACGCATGGTCGCCAATTTTTGTTACGGAATTTGGGATAGTTACCGATGTCAAGCCGGTGCAACTATAGAACGCATAGTCCTTTATTTGAGTAATGTTATTAGGAATAACTAAATCTTTTATTTCAGTTCCATTAAGTTTGAGTTTCTTTGCATAATACATTGGATTTGCATAATTCAAACCAAAATCGATTCTGCACCATGCTGATAAATCATAGATATTAACTTCGGTCAAGCCTTCGCACTCATAGAACGCCCATTCGCCAATTTTTGTTACGGAATTAGGGATAATTACCGAGGTCAAGCCTTTACAATAAGCGAACGTTCTAAAGCCAATTTCATAATTTTCTCCATTGAAATCTGTTGGCAAAATTAATTCGGTTGCGTTGCCAAGATATGCAACCAATCTGTTTATGTTATTAACTTTAGAGAATGCAAAATCTTCAACTATTGAGACATTTGGATCATTTATAACTTGATTAGCATAATATGCTATACATCCATAATCAGACGAACCTTCAATAAACGTTAAGTTAGATAAGTTGATTACTACTTTAAGATTTGTGCATCTATCGAACGCCGACGAGCCTATCGATGTTACTGATTTACCGTTTACTACCGATATTAAGCCGGTGCAACCATAGAATGCAGACGAGCCAATCGAGATTACGGAATTAGGGATTGTTACCGAGGTCAAGCTAGAGCAATAAAAGAACGCATCCTCG
>JAFYSL010000061.1 GCA_017559355.1 Muribaculaceae bacterium | reverse complement strand
TCTTGTAGATATAGAATACAACCAAGTTATTACAGGAACAAATAGTCAAGGGAACTACGTATATGGCACTCGTGGTGGCTATCTTGACTTTATTCCTCGATGGGACAATATCACACAAATAAAGGTTACCTACTATCGAGTGAATGCCTACAATTTCAAAAAAGCAGAATATACAGTTTGTGATCGTGCTTATTTGAATATGGGTCCATGTAATTCAAGGTACACCTATACTATCAAGAACCCGTCGGAAGTATTATCTAACGGTAGCAAACTGAATAGGAACGGGTATATATATAAAAATTATTAGATGATAAAGAAAAATATATGAAAAATAGCAGACTTATAATATTCCTATTTATTGCCGGCATCTTGGGTGCTTCGGCTGCATCGCATGGGTTGACATTCCATGATAGCGACCAAGTAATGACTACCGAGCCTATAGACCCTGAGGATATTGCTGTGGAAGAAGACACTGTATATGTGTGGCACCCTGACAGTACTCGTGAATATCTGCCAGGAGAGGTGCGTGACACAGCCCAATTTAATAAAACAAATACTGAACGACGCAATTACGAAAGTGTGATACATCTGCTTGCACGCACTTATGGCGATAGTATTGTCCTTAGATGGGCTCCTGATGACTATGTGAGTTGGCAATATCTTAATGCAGTAGGTGTGAATATCTATCGTATGCCTATTTTAAACGCTAAAAATACCGATACTGAATTCCGTATTGATACTCTTGCATATCAATTAAAACCAGCCTCATTAGAACAGTGGAAAGCCCAATATCCAGAAAGTGACTCAGTGGCAATGATAGCCATGGGTTCGCTTTATAGTGCCGGTTGTTTTACCCAAGACCAATCTCGTCATCGCACTGGAGAGATTGGAGCTTTGCTCGATGTGTATGATGACCAACAACTCCGTTTTGGTATGGCTGTATTGGCAAGTGAGTGGCGCAGAGATGTAGCAGAGAATTTAGCCATGCGCTTCGTTGACACGAAAGTTAAGAAAGGGGAAAAGTATCGCTATATTGTGCGCCCTGCCGAATTTGACTTTACAAATAATTTGCAGTTCCGTGTGGGATTTATTGAAGAGATTGAAAATAAGAATTATGTTCCTGAACCCTACGAAGCAGTTATGGGTGACTCGGTTGTGGGTATCAATCAATTGCGCATCTGGTGGGAACAAACTGATAGATTCTCATCGTTTGATATACATCGTCGTGCAATGGGGGAACATGAATGGACAAAGGTGAATGATAATCCATATATCATGATGCGAGATATACATGATATAGAATTGGATAACTTTATCAATGACAATGTACGCCCCGGCACTTATGAATATCGCATATCGGGATATGACACTTATGGCGACTTGATAGCAGCCAAGAACTACCATGTTGCATCAATGCCCGACTTGGAAGCACCTCGCCCACCAAAGTTGAAATCAATCGTTATCCATCGTAGAAATCCCGACGATTTATCCAAAGATGTGTATGCCGATTTTCACTTTTCTAAAGATACAATTGAAAGTGATTTTATTGGATATAAGATTCTTTACTATCAACGTTCGCGTGATGATCGTAAAGCAGAATGGGTAGAGTTAACTCCCGATTTAATACCTGCAAATGATACCGTATGGACTGTTGATGTATCCAAAATTAGTACTAGTCAAGTTACGGTTGCGGCTTACGACTCTGCTCAAAATGTAAGCTACTCAATGACACACGTTATGCGAGTAACCGACTTGAACGCTCCCGATGCTCCTACAAACTTCCGTTACGAGATATTGGATAATCAAGCCGGAACAGTCAAATTGTCGTGGACAGCACCATCTTTTGATATCGATTATTACGAATTGGCTTTTGCCAATGATACCACCCACAAATTTATGTTGCGTTCAATGCCGAGTGGCACTTTATTGCGTGATACAACCTATGTGGACACATTGGCAGTAGATGTAAATCAAAAGTATATTTACTATAAGATTCGTGCTATAGACTATGCTTCAAACGAAGGTGTTTATACAGCTCCGCTACAAGTTATACGACCAAGTATGATTAAACCAGCAGTACCTCATATTGACTCGGTGTGGGTTGATCAAGTAAAAGGTGTTAGAATGCGATGGGCATGTAGTAATGAACAACAAATTTCGCACCATGTATTGATGCGTCGTCTTGCAAATGCAAAAGAATGGACTACTGTTGCCATCTATGATGGAGATTCATTACGTAATGCAGGGAATATGGTGGATATAATAGACGTGCCAGAATATGTGCGTCGCAATAGATATGAATATGCTATGGAGTCATTTACTTATGCAGGTATTTCAAGCGGATTGAGCCTTGTGTATTCTACTCGTTTTGAGGGTGAACGAGTTTTTGAATGGCCCATAAAATTGATTGGACACTATGATGAGCGAAATAAGACGGTCAAAATTGTTTGGGAAACCAATAAAAATTTACCATATAAAGGTGAATGGTATTATTGTGTCTATCGTAAAGGTCCAAACGATAAAAAACATAAATTTTTAATGTCGGTAAATTCCGACGCACTAATGTTTCAAGATAATCTACTTTCAGCTGGTGAGTCGGCAGAGTATTTTGTGAGAATTAGGTATAAAGATGGACGAGCAACTACCGATTCAAATATTGTTGTAGTAACAGCTCCGAAAGCAAAGGATAAAAAATAAAAAATGCAAGGGATAACACCGAATCTTGAAATAGATAATAGATAGTTATGATGAAAAAACCGATATACATATCAACATTCTTATGTGTCATAATCTTGGTGCCACTCTTTACCTCGTGTGGACTCCTTGATATGGAATTTGATGAGAATGTACAAATGGCTTATGATATGAAATTAGACCATGATACGGTCTATATTATAGAGGGGGATTCTATTGTCTTGCACCCAGTGTTTACTCCCGATTCTGTAATCAATCGTGAAGTGTTTTTCCGCTCGGCTAACGACGAAATTGCATATATACATAACGACACAATTATAGCTGTTAGCGAAGGAGAAACAGTTATTAGTGCCACATCTGTAATGAATGAAAAAATGGCTTTTTGCCAGGTCTTTGTGTTACCTCCTTGGGAAATAGATATATATAAATATTCAAATGATATGGTGGCTTATGTTACAGCAACCATCGATGGAGTACCAATTGATTTTGAAAAACAAATGATTGTTGCCTTTGTGGGTCCCCAACTTCGTGGTATAGGACAACCTATAAAATTGAAAGACACAACTATAGTGCAAATGCGAATTTATGGATACTCTTATTGGGGGAGTGAAGAACCTATACGCCCTGAACTGGTGCGTTTTGCCTATTATGACAAAGAGAAATTGATGCTGAAAAATTTACCGTTATATATCACATTTGATGGAGAAACTCACGGAAGTCCTTCGGCGCCAATAGAGTTGACAACTCACTAATGAAGATCAATAAATAACCTAAGTTGAAAACAAAATAAACAACCCAGATATGAAGAAGATAATCCAACC
>JAFYSL010000060.1 GCA_017559355.1 Muribaculaceae bacterium | reverse complement strand
TGGCTTCTCATGCCGTTTTTAACGACCTTATTTGAGCCACAAAAAAAGCATTTTTTTTACCATATCAATAATATTCTTCACAAAGATATGTATTTCAGTGTATTACAAAGGTTTTATCCTACTTTTTGTCCACCTTGCCGAAATATCTATTGCATAATTAAGTCAAAGAAATTATCTTTGTGTTGCTAAATATTTTGACACTAATGAATAATAACAAAAATAATCAACCCAACACTACAGAAAAATCATCGTTAAAAAAAGGAATCATCAAATTCATGTGGTATGGATTTGGTATTTGCGTAACATCGCTATTCCTGTTCTTTTTCCTTCTTTACAGTGGTATTATTGGTTATATGCCATCAATTGAAGATATCACGAATCCCAACGACAAATATGCCTCAATCATATACTCTGCCGATGGTGAAGAGATGGGACGATATTATGTGGGGTCGGGCAATCGCGAATACTCCAACATGGGCGAGATACCTCAACACATGATTAATGCATTAGTGGCCACTGAAGACGTACGTTTTTACGATCACTCTGGTATCGACATTCGCTCTCTACTACGCGCTATTATCAAAACTGGCATACTTCAACAAAAGAATTCGGGTGGTGCATCAACAATCACACAACAACTTGCTAAGCAATTGTATACCGAAAAACCAGCCGAAAATAAGTTGCAGCGCCTTGTTCAAAAACCTGTAGAGTGGATGATTGCGCTCAAACTCGAGCGTTATTACTCTAAAGATGAAATCATTAAAATGTATCTCAATCGATTTGATTTTCTTTATAATGCTGTTGGTGTTAAATCGGCAGCTCATGTGTATTTTGGAAAAACACCAGCCGAGCTGACTGTTGAAGAAGCTGCAACGCTTGTAGGTATGGTTAAGAATCCATCATACTATAACCCAATACGCAAGAACGAACGCACTCGCGAGCGCCGCAACATGGTATTGCATCAGATGTATCGTGCTGGATATCTTTCAGGAGAAGAAGTCGAAGTCCTCAAAGCAACACCTCTTACAATTGATTACCATCGTCCTTTGAGTCATAATGATGGTATTGCACCATATTTCCGTGAAGAATTACGTCGTTACCTAACAGCAAAAAAACCAAAACTTGAAAACTACATGTCATGGGAAATCAAACAATTTCGCACCGACTCTGTTGCATGGGAAAACGACCCATTATACGGATGGTGTGAAAAGAATGATTACGATATATATCGCGATGGATTAAAAATCCACACTACTATTGATTCGCGTATGCAACAATATGCCGAAGAGGCAGCGTTCGAACAAATGAAGTCGCTTCAAAAAACATTCTCTGCATCACACAACTACAAGAAATCAAAGTACGCACTATACGACACTCATGGTGGCGAAATCAGCAAGACTGATATTGATAGATTTATTAACACATCTATTCGCCACAGTGATCGCTATCGCATGGGGAAAAAGTCTGGCAAAACTCATGATGAGATAATAAAAGAATTTGAACAACCTGTTGATATGCTAGTGTTTAGTTATGAAGGACCTCAAGAGGTTACAATGACTCCTTTCGACTCAGTGCTATATCGCAAGCAATTCCTTCGCACAGCATTCATGTCAATGGATGTAACTAATGGACATATCAAAGCATATGTAGGTGGCATTGATTTCAAATTCTTCAAATATGATATGGTTTCTACTGGTCGTCGCCAAATCGGATCTACAGCAAAACCATACCTATATGCTGCGGCAATTGAAGAACTTGACCTTGATCCTAGCGACGAAATCAACACTTTCTCTCCTGTATGGTTTCCAAAAGGGAGTGAAGAGGGTACTATGCCATTAAAGACCGCTTTGACTCGCTCTCACAACGGTGCATCTGCTGGGTTAATGTACGAAATTGGTCCTAAACGTATGATTGAGCAAATGGCCGCACAAGGATTGACCAAAGAGAATATCAAACCCGACCAAACTATCGCTCTCGGTTCATGTGAAATTCCATTAAAAGAGATGTGTGTTGGTTATTCTGCATTTGCCAATAAAGGTTATTCGTCAGCAGCTATGATGGTTACAAAAATCACTGATAACGCTGGTAATACAATTTCTACATTTACACCAAAACAAACACATGCCCTATCGAAAAACGGATATTCTCGCATGCTTGAAACTCTCAAAAGTGTAGTCCTAAATGGTACTGGTTGGCGCATAAGCACATTAGGTGCTGAGATGGGAGGCAAAACAGGTACTACCGACTTTAACGCCGATGGTTGGTTCATAGGATTTACCCCCAACCTCGTATTTGGAGCATGGGTAGGTGGTGAAGAACGCTATATTCACCTCAATCGTGTGGGAGGTAGCACTGCGCTCCCTATTTGCAAAGACTTCATGAGCAAGGTGTATGCCGACAAAACTCTTCCATATAAAAAAGACGCTCAGTTCTATCAATTTGAGGATGCTGTAGTATATAAAAATCCAATGTTTGACGAAAACACCGATTCATTGACAACTACAGTAGATGGCGTATTTGATTAAGATAATACATAAATCTTTAATAACATCAACGACCCCACTCATACAAGTGGAGCCGTTATTTATTTATACCTATAAGGATTTTAGAAGTTTATATTCCCTGGTGCAGAAATAATATGGAATATTAAATCCTTTAGCAAATCATATTCATTCTGACGGCTACCAACCCCTTTACTCTTTGCATCAAAATCTCGAATAGCCGAAATAATTTCAATCACTTGGTAAGCATTATAATTCTTCATACCATGCTTAAATTTTACAAACTGAATATCCCATTTTGCACCTACCATAGCCATAAGATTTGCTTCTGATTTATCCTTGGCAAAGTATAATGTGAGCAAATCGGAGAAATATCCAAAAATTGTTGTTACAGTGAGCACAGTAGGATTGTTCTTTGAATTTTGGCGGAAATATTCAATAATATTAAACGCCTTCAATGCATCTTTTTGCGCCAACGCATCAATCAATTCAAAGTTGTTATAGTCCTTACTAATACCAATATTACGTTCAATGCTTTCGGGTGTAATCATCGCTTTTTCTCCAAGAATGAGATACAACTTATCAATCTCATTATACAATCGCGACAAATCAGTACCAATGTAATCTCGGAGCATCTCAAGCGACTTCTGCTCTGCATTCATACCTTTGTGCTTAATGTATGCATTGATATGAGTCAATGCATTTCGCTCTTTGATTTTTTCCGAGAGAAACACCACACCATTATTCTTCTTTATCTCAGCAATAAGGTCTTTTGCTTTTGCCACTGCTCCACGACAACAGATAACAAGAATGGTTGTTGGCGATGGTTGTGAAGCATATAGATGTAGACGATTAAGAGTAGCAGCATTAATTGCTTGCGCCTCTTTAAGTATTACCACTTGATATTCCGACATCATAGGATAACGGCGACAAGCATCCATAACAGTATCAGCCGATACCTCGGGCGCATACATCGTGTACATATTGAAATCTCGCTCTTCGGGTGGAAGTATCTGCTCAAAAATTTTCACAAGCGCATCAATGTAATACCCCTCCTCACCATGAAGAAGATATATAGGAGCAAATTGGCGTTTAGCCAACTGCGCTTTAAGACTTTCAAATGTAACTGTAGGTGCTGCCATTGACCTGAAATTTTGCTATGATAGATTAATTGTGTAAATTTACACAAATTTATTTTGACTACAAAATTTAATGACTCCACTCAACCTTCCACAATATAATATTAATGTAAGGGCCACTTCCGACGGTACGATGCAAATATTTGATTCGCTTCGTAACAAGTTCTTGGTACTAACCCCCGAAGAGTGGGTACGACAACATTTTGTATCTTTTCTCATCAACCACAAAGGATTCCCTACTGGGCTTATGGCCAACGAGGTTTCATTAACTCTCAATGGCACATCACGCCGTAGTGATACTGTAGTATACAACTCATCGGCACAACCACTTGTAATTGTTGAATACAAAGCGCCATCAGTAAGAATCACTCAAAAGACTTTTGACCAAATTGTACGTTACAATATGGTATTCAAAGCCCCC
Organism: Muribaculaceae bacterium; assembly: GCA_017559355.1. Taxonomy (GTDB): domain Bacteria; phylum Bacteroidota; class Bacteroidia; order Bacteroidales; family Muribaculaceae; genus RGIG4079. The sequence continues at coordinate 22,452 of JAFYSL010000060.1, read as the reverse complement.
TACCTCATCGTATCAAATGGGCTAAACCACTACTGTTGTCACATTGACCTCGAAAATCACACCTACAAATTCCTCCCCGGCATACCTAACTACGACGAACTATAACGAAATAGGGCTTAATATCAAAAAAAGAGAGGAAAAATCCTCTCTCATATATCAACTATTTTGCTTCCCTATTAAAAGAAATATGCTAGACGAATGTTCCAAGAACGATTGCGTGCATAGAAATTGTCAAGTTTCTTTGTTTGAAGAGTGTTGGTCATACCCCAATTGCGACATCCCGACAATTGGAAATTCTTAAAAATTTCCACACCAGCACCCACCTGCAATCCTACCTCTGCGCCATTATAGTCTAAGGCTGAAATATCATTATGCCCAGCGAGGAATGAAATAGATGGTCCAGCAAATATGAATGGTGCTAAGTAGTCTTCAAAACCATTTAAGCGATGATATTTGAATCGCAAGTTAATAGGTATTTCCACACAATGAAGATATGAGCGCTCAGTTCCAAATCCATCTGAAGCCCACACCTCTTTTTCTCCCAAATGAAGTGTTGCACCACGTTGTGAATACATCAATCCAAAATCAATTGCAAAACCAATCCCAGGGAACATATATTCAGCTACACCACCAGCAGAGAAACCAACCTCACGGTCAACTTGTATTAATTCTTGCGAAAATTTGAGGTTGTTAATACTTACTCCACCAGTTAAGCCATAACGTAATTGTGCATTAGCAGTCATACCACATAATGCACACAATACGATAATCGCTGTTATTATTCTTTTCATCACTATTGCTTTTGATGATTATTTCTTAATAATTTCAATTGCTTCGATTACATCTACAAGAGCTTGTTCACCTGTAGTCATATTCTTGAGCATCATTTTGTTTTGAGCCATTTCGGTCTCACCCACGATTGCTACAAATGGAATTGTCAAAGCGTCGGCATAGCCCATTTGCTTCTTCATCTTCGAAGCATCGGGATAAATTTCGGCTCTGACTCCAGCATTACGCAATTCTTTGAGCATCTTCATTGACACTGCGGCTTCAGCTGCTCCAAAGTTGGTAAACATCACTTGTGTAGCATCTTTTGCCTCTTCGGGATAAAGATCAAGGGTATTGAGCACATCATAAATGCGATCAGCACCAAATGAAATACCAACACCCGACACGCCTGTCAACCCAAATACGCCTGTCAAGTTGTCATATCGACCACCACCTGTGATACTACCTATCTGCACATCTTGTGCTTTCACCTCGATGATTGTGCCAGTGTAGTAATTCAATCCACGAGCCAACGACACATCAAGGTCGAGTGTTGCGCGTAAACCTAAAGCCTCAACACCTGCAACTACTTCACGTAATTCTTTTACACCGAGAGCTCCGATTTCTGAAGTTGCCAACAATGTTTCGAGTTGTGCAAGACGTTCGCTGATAGTCCCATCAATAGCGAGAATAGGTTGTAATGTTGTAATTGCCTCTTCGCTCAATCCTCGTTCACGCAATTCAGCATTTACATTTTCAATACCGATTTTGTCAATCTTATCGATCGCAACAGTGATATCGATAATCTTTTCAGGAGCACCAATCAATTCGGCAATACCTGCAAGCACTTTGCGGTTGTTGAGTTTGATAGTAATATTGATTTTCAATCGGCTAAACACCTCGTCAACCAATTGTAAAAGTTCGATTTCGTTTACCAATGAGTCACTACCAACGATGTCGGCATCACATTGATAGAATTCACGATAACGACCTTTTTGAGGGCGGTCGGCACGCCACACTGGTTGAATTTGGAAACGCTTAAATGGGAATTGCAACTCATTGCGATGTTGCACTACATAACGTGCAAAAGGCACTGTGAGGTCATATCGCAATCCCTTTTCGCAGATTTGCGAAGTGAGATGCACATAATCATCATTTTCCACAAGCGATTTATCTGCACCACGCAAGAAATCACCCGAGTTAAGGATTTTGAACAATAATTTATCCCCCTCTTCGCCATATTTACCCATCAAAGTTGATAGATTTTCCATAGCAGGAGTTTCAATTTGCTTAAAACCGTAAAGTTTAAATACCTCACGAATAGTGTCGAAAATATAATTACGACGAGCCATTTCTACAGGAGAAAAGTCGCGTGTACCTTTAGGAATAGATGGTTTTTGTGCCATTTTTATCTTGTTTCTTTTATTTTTTGCTTAATAATAAATGCAAAGTTACAAAAATATTATGGGGAGATTGTCATAATCCCCCTAAAAGTTTATCGTTAATCTCTGCGCGATGTGAATATCAATATGTAGTAAATCAATGTCGCAAGCGAACCAAGTGCAGCCACTACATAGGTATAGGCAGCACTTTTTAGTGCATCTTTAGCATGGTCGTGAGTTGCATAGTCGGTAATGCGTGCCGAGTTAAGCCATGCCAATGCTCGACGCGAGGCATCTATTTCCACAGGTAATGTCACAAAACTAAATAGCGTAGTAGATGCAAACAGAATAATACCTCCAAGCAACAATTGAGGAAATGTTTCAATAGTCAAAATCCCTGCAATTAATAACCAAGGCATCACCTTAGAGGCAAAACTCACTACAGGCACTAGTTTCGAACGTAATGTAAGGAATGAGTATGCTGTAGCGTGTTGCACTGCATGTCCACATTCATGTGCAGCAACAGCAGCTGCCGCTACACTATTTCCATTATAGACCTCAGGACTGAGATTGACAGTTTTGTCAGTAGGATTATAGTGGTCGGTCAAGCGACCATTTACTTGTGTCACTCTCACATCGTGAAGACCATTTTGTGCCAACATACGTTGCGCCACATCACAGCCACGCAATCCGTTGGGGATTGGTTCTTTAGAATACTTTTCAAACTTACTATTTAAGCGAGTTTGCACTATATAACTCGCAATGGCAATAATGCCAAAAATTAGATAAATTGACATAATTTTTAATATAATGATTAAAACTCAATATCTTAGCATACAAAGATAATGCCAACCATCATATTGAAGAAATTATGTAATACTTTTTGTGAACTTTTGGCAATTGTTGAATCTAATTGGAGATAAAACAAATGGGAGGAATGCCATTAACGGCACACCTCCCATTTTCTAAACTAAGTATATTATTATTTCACCATTTCTTTGCAAATAGTACCATCACTATATTTCACAATATTTATACCTGTTGTTGGAGCTAATAATAATTTACCATAAATATCATAGCGTGCCACTTCAACGGCATTATTGCCTGTAGAAATATTTTCAACTCCGGTATATTCAATTTCAAATGAGCCGGTATAGCTGTTTAATATTTCACCCGATTCTGATTTTGCCACTACATCATAGTAATATTCTCCATTTTCAAAACCATCGATTATTAATTCGATATAATCCGACATAGGAATAATTTTACCGGTTTCATCGTAGTTAACAGTTTTTGCCAATTGAGTTTTTTCGATATCATAATATACATTCAAAGTATATTCAGTGGCATTATCTACACGAGGAATCACAAATGTTGCAGTTTGCTCTTTTGTTTCAACCGAAGGACTACGAGAACCGTCATATTCATAATGGCAAATACCATAGGCTTCTACATCTTCCACTACATATTCTACTTTAGGTGTTCCTGTGGCATTCACACGCTTGATGCCTGATTTGTAGCCCGAACCTTTTTCGGCAATATAAGCCCAATAAACATAGTTACCATCGCTTGTGAATTGACGTACATATACGCCCTCATCGGCTGTGGTATTTTCAGCTGAAGCAGGAGAGTTATCAATCAATTTCCATGCATCTGGGAAACTTGTTGAGCCTCCATTGCGAATAGTGCTTATCGGCATTCTATAAACGCCATGATTCCAACTGGCAGTTGAGAATACATATATATAATCATTCTTTTCATCAAGGAACATTGCAGAGAGTTTAACTCCGTCAGCTATCACAGGATAAGGAATTTGTGCACGACTTGCCTCATTCGAGCTACTATATATATCTGATTGTTTATATCGGAAGATACCATTCCCATTATATCTAAAAGCATGCCAATAAACACCTTCTGAATCGCGTTGTAATCCGGCATGAATCGGACCATAGGCTAATTGACGATTATAATATGGTAATTTATCAGCTGTCGCAAATACAGGAACCTCATCAGATGTCATATATGGTGTATTATACACCTCTTTTGCCGGCAATACTCTTACTCCAGATATTATATCCCCCATTCCACTAAAATTTCTGTTCGTATAATAGATTTTATCATTGTCAATCATTATATGGAATGGATCATTGAATGCGTGATAGTTTTTTCCGTCGCCATAATTCTTATTATTTACGATTGTTGATTTTGAAAAACCTTGTTCACGTTTATTCACTACATATAGTTCGCCATCACCAAGCTCATTCTTTTCATCGGTTATATAGTAATATTGTTCTCCTGCATTCACGCCATAAATAGCTCCATGCCATGATGCCAATTGGAATGTGTGGCTACCGGCAGGAATATAGGTATCAATTACATTTTCGCCATCGAAGTAACAGATATTACCATCTTTTTTAGCGAAATAAAGACCATTAGGAGCCGGCTCAATATAACCACTCCAACCATGTCCTTCATAATCGCTATTACCTACAATCTCTTTTGCACGTCCCCAAAACTTGTGTGCCGAATATGTATCAACACATGATGAGGGTACAACAAGTGTAACATTTGAGATATATTCTGCTTCATCTGATTCTATTACAACCGGAGGATTTGATGCATAAATAGTGATATCGGTTGTGCCATTTGGCATTGCTGACTCGTTTATAAACTCTACCTTTTCGCCAAATGTAAACTCTGTGATTCCTGTGCCATAGAATATATCTGCCGGAATAGTTTTGAATGTTTCAAGTATTTTAGGGCTTTCGGTCAACAATTCGCAATTCTTAAATATACCTTTAGACAACTTGGTTACATCTGCATCAATTGAGTATTCTTCAAGCTTTTTGCAATCAGCAAATGCCTCTGCTCCATAGCTCATAGAATACCCTACTGTATCCATATATTCTTCATCATAAACTTTAATCTCCGCTTTAATTTCAGCTTTCTTCAAATTAGTATTTGCAAAAGCTCGATAGCCGATAGAATATACTTTGGGGAAATCATAACTTTCGATTGGTAATCCATCAAATAATTGTGAGCCAATCACCTCAACAGTGTCGTTTTTAAGCACAGTGGCACCGGTATAATTTTTACCGGTAGTCAATAGCCATTGTTTGCCATCGTATGTTTTAAGAATATTATCTTCAATTTTATATTCAGTGTTATACGACGAGATAGAGAATGTCTTCAAATTATGAGATGCAAAATTACCCTCTCCCAAATAGGTTACACCACCTAAATTAATATTTTCTATATTGCACCCAGCAAATGTATTTGGAATAACGACTTGAATACACCCAAAATCAACAGTTTTCAAAGCGGTGCAGTTGGCAAATAGGTTTTTGCTAAGATAATAGTAATATACTCCATTACTATTATTATAGGAGCTATTATAGACCCCTTTGTTTTCATATGAAAGTTTATACCAATCCAATACTGACGGCATTTTTACACTCTCAAGAGAAGCACAGTCGGCAAATGCTTCACTATCCAAACATGAAATAAAACTTGGCAATTCCAATGACTTCAATCCACTACCGGCAAAAGCTCTATTTCCTATGCGATGTCCGATACGAGATGCTCCTGTTTCAACGCCTGGGAATTTAAAACTTTCCAATGCAATACAACCTTCAAAAGCTGATGCCCCAATAAAATGATTCTTTACGCCACTAACAACATTCACACCATTAAGATATGCTACAGTATCGGGTAATATTACCTCTTTTAATGCAGTACACCCCTTAAACGTCATTGGTGGAATGAAATAGGAATTAGTCATCGAGGTCAACTCATTATAATTATCATAAATCCACTCATAATATGAACGAGCCGGTTGCAAGTTAGAAAGATCAACCTTTTCCAAAGAAGTACAACCTTCAAATATACCATAATAATCGTAAAAATCGCAATCAGAATACGCATTGAAAGAGAAACTATGATTGGGGAATATAACTTCGGTCAACGATTGGTTATAACAGAATAGAAATGGATTGATTTCCTTAACACTATCTCCAAATTCTATTCGTTTTGCGTCATAAACTATGCGGTTTCCCCATGCGAAATATGTATTATACCACTTCATTTCGCGATTTATATATAGTTCGCTGGTTGAAATCGCAACATTTCCACCATAAAGTGGAGTCTCTCCATATTCGATCACAACTTTGGGTGGGCAGTTGTAATGGCGTACCATTTCTCCATTTTCATTAAGAGCAAGAATTGTGCGAATAGAGCTTTCTTTCAAAGTGTCAATAGTGGCTGGTATTGTCACCGATGTCACCTTATTGCTTGAACAAAATGCACCACAACCTATCGATTTCACTGCATAAATAGTATCGTTATAGGTCACAGTTGCGGGAAATGTAACATCCCCTTTGTAATCAGACTGCCTGATGCCGACAGTTGCACCACCTTCACCACCTAAGGAGTTAGTTACCTCCACGGTGCGATTTTCTTTTGACGTAACATTGTAGTAAATGCCGTCAACATAGAAGTCATAGCCTGCAGCTACGACATTCATGCTTGCTAATAACCCGGTTATTGCGAGCATTGATTTGAGTAAACGCTTTTTCATAAAATTTAGTTATAGAATTATTTTATTGATAATCACACGAATTAAAACAGACTACAAATTTAGTCATTATTAAGGTGGGATTACCCCCCCATGTTAAAAAGTGTAAAATTTATGAATTTTCTAAAAAATATAATTGTGTGATTATGAGATAAAATTGTTAATACAATAAATGTTATTAACTTTACACTCGATTTATAACCAATAATACATTTACTTCTGTTTATATCAATGAAGCGCAAGGGAAAACTATATTTTCGCTATGGCACTATGGGGTCGGCAAAAACGGCTCTACTCTTGACTACGGCTTACAACTTTGAGGAGCGAGGCATGAAATATGTGTGCATGAAACCCATCATCGACACTCGCGATAAAGCCAACGTCATCAAGTCGCGCATAGGCATTCAACGCAAATGTAGTTGGATTTACCACGATACCGACCTTTATCAACATGCCATCGAATTGTTTGAAAAAGAGCAATGCGTTTATGACTGGTTTTTGATTGATGAGGCTCAATTCCTTTCAGCTGAGCAGGTTGACCAATTGTCGCGCATCGTTGACGATTTTGGATGTAATGTGGTGTGTTATGGATTGCGTACCGACTTTAAGACAAATCTCTTTGAGGGTTCGCGCCGATTGTTTGAAATTGCCGATACAATTGATGAAATCAAATCAACATGTAACTGTGGCAACAAAACTATCGTGAATGCTCGTATCGACTCTAACGGAGATTTCGTGATCGAAGGCGCACAGGTAGAGATTGGTGGCGACGACCGCTACATTGCTGTGTGTCGCAAATGCTGGCGCAATAAGCGCATTGAACAAGCAGAGCGCAACAGTTTACCTTTATTTGAATCGAAAGAAGATTAAACCATCAATACAAACTATGATTTTAGGAGAAATATCTAATTTAACACAAATGACAACTAGCAATGAATTGCTTAATAAGGCTCTTCGTTGGGTTGCTGAGCATCATAAAGATGTTTTTGAAAAAGGCACACTTTTACTTAATGATGAGGGCACATTAAGAGTTGATTGCAAGGAGGTGGCAATGTTGCCTCAACAGATGCTTGAAGTACATCGTCGACATATTGATATACATATTCCATTGTCAGATAGCGAGACCTTTGGTTGGGCTTCAAGAAAACATCTTCGCAACAACACTATGCCTTATGATGAGGCTACCGATATAGAATATTTTGGCGACGAACCACAAAGTCACATAACTGTACACCCAGGGCAATGCATTGTATTCTTTCCAGAAGATGCTCATGCGCCAAACATTGGTGTGGGTCGACATCGCAAATATTGTGTAAAAATTGCAATTGATTAAACCTCACAATGTGATTGCAGTCAATAGTTGATGAAATGAGAAATTTATCTTATTTTGATTGTTGTATTTATTGATTTGTAGCATTTATGAGATATTTTATCACACTACTTTTAGGATTTATCATGCTTGGGGCAAACGCGAGTGACATCACGTTTGCCAATGAGCGTTTGAACTATAAGGTGATGTATAAATGGGGACTTGTACAACAACAAGCAGGCACAGCATCTCTCACTATCACCAATAAAGACGACATGTATATAACTAAACTCACCGCTCGAACCGATCCGTGGGCCGACCCCATATACACTGTGCGTGATACACTTAATGGCAAGATTAAAAAGGCGGGATTTCTCCCTTTATTTTATGAAAAAATCGCTCACGAAGGTAATGACTATAAACACGATATTGTGAAATATTCTCGCACTGGCGATAAAGTGTATGGATATTGCACTCGTGTGGAACGTGACGTAAAAAAGAATACCGGATTAAAAAAGGAGCATATTATATCGGGCACAGGGGCTACGGTTGACATGTTGAGCGTGTTCTACTATATGCGTTATGTAAAATACGACAAGATGAAAAAGGGAGATGAGATGAAACTAAATATCTTTTCAGGAAAATATAAGGAATTTCTCACTATCAAGTATCTTGGCACAGAAACCATAGAACATGAAGGCAAAAAACATAAGTGTTACCACATTACTTTTACCTTTACACAAAAGGGCAACAAAAAGACTTCTGACGATATGTGGGCTTGGATTTCAACCGAATCACATCGCATTCCTATAAAACTCGAAGGCACTCTTACTGTGGGTAAAGTGCAATGCTTTTACACTGGAGGTAGTTGGTAATCTGTGATTGATAATATCCAATTCATAATGCATAATTAACTCACCGACCTCATTTTTTTTCTTTTTCCTCTTCAATCTCTCCTTTTGAATTTACACTTTTCCCTCTTTCCTTTTTCCTCTTTCCTTTTTTAATACTATCTTTGTGGTTTGAAATACTAACAACTTAAATCAATCTTTAGAAAACAATGGATAGTGCTCTTGCTGCCCTCATTGGGCTTGTGTTATCAATCGTGTTAATTATCGTGAGGGTTTCACCCGTGTATAGCCTTATTCTTGGTGCTGTTACTGGAGGATTACTCGCTGGTTGGGGTCTCGAAACTACTGTTGCCGAAATGATTTCGGGAGTAAAGGACATTACCCCTGCAATTGTGCGCATTATCGCAGCTGGCGTGCTCACTGGTATGCTTGTAAAAACAGGCGCTGCATCTCGCATAGCACATAGCATTATTAAAGCTTTAGGACAGCGTTTCATATTTCTTGCTCTCGCCCTTTCGGCTATGATATTGACTGCTATGGGGGTATTTATCGACGTAGCTGTTATCACCATTGCTCCTATTGCAATTATCAGTGGTTGCAAACTCAATCTTTCACGCACAAAATTGCTCATCGCCCTCATTGGTGGTGGCAAATGTGGTAATATCATCTCTCCAAACCCCAATACAATCATTGCTTCTGAAAACTTTGGAGCACCACTCCCCGATGTAATGATAGCCAACATCATTCCTGCTATCGTGGGATTGCTTATTGTGGTATTTCTTATCGTGCCTATGATTCCTAAAAAAGATTTAATGAAGGCCGAACCTGGACAGGAGGACGATGATGCAAATCTACCATCTTTATGGGCAAGTCTTGCTGGTCCTATCGTAACAATCGCACTCATGGCACTCCGTCCACTTTGCGATATTGTAGTTGACCCAATGATTGCACTCCCTGTGGGGGGTATTGTAGGAATTATCACTACTGGACATTATAAAAAAGCAAGCACATGCATTGCTTACGGACTTGAAAAGATGTCGGGCATTGCAATCCTACTTGTAGGTACAGGAACCATCGCTGGTGTAATCAAAGCATCTTCAATTAAAGATGTCTTGGTTGACGCACTCTCAGGATTTGCTAATGGTGGAACATTTATGGCTCCTATCTCTGGAGCTATCATGTCGGCTGCAACAGCATCATCAACAGCGGGTGCTACTATTGCATCAGCGTCATTTGGTCAAGCAATCATGGCTGCTGGTGTTACTGCTGTGTGGGGAGCTGCTATGGTTAACTCTGGAGCAACAGTTCTCGACCACCTCCCACATGGTTCATTCTTCCATGCTACTGGTGGTACAATGGGCCTGAGTGTAAACCAACGACTAAAACTAATTCCTTACGAAACTCTTGTTGGTTTTGTACTCGCTATGGGAACCGTACTTACATATATGTTTATTGGATAAAACAGTAAAAACTATCAAAATATCATATTATTATGAAAAAAATTGTTGTAGCATCTGACTCTTTCAAAGGCTCTCTTTCGTCAAAAGACGTTGCCGAAAGCGCAGCTCGTGGAGTGCACGAAATATGCCCTCAATGCGAAGTAATTGAAATAAATGTTGCCGATGGTGGCGAAGGCACTGTTGATGCAGTTGTTGAAGCCCTCGGTGGACATCTCATCACTATCGATGTAAAGAATCCTCTTGATCGTCCAGTCGCTGCAACATATGGTGTTGCAGGTACTACTGCCATTATCGAAATGGCTTCAGCAAGTGGTTTGCCTCTAATCGCAGTTGAGGAACGAGATCCATCTAAAACCTCAACCTATGGCACTGGTGAGATGATTCTCGATGCAATCAATCATGGTTGTCGCAATTTCTTAGTTGGAATTGGTGGTAGTGCTACAAACGATGCAGGAACAGGCATGCTTCAAGCATTAGGATTCAAGTTTATTGATAAAAATGGCAATGAAATTGCTCGTTGCTGTGGAGGTATTCTCGGCGATATCGCAGATATCGATGACTCTCAAGTTCCAACAGAAGTGCGTGAGTCAACATTTACTATTGCTTGCGACGTTGACACTCCATTCTGCGGTCCTATTGGTGCAGCTTATGTGTTTGCCCCACAAAAAGGTGCATCACCCGAAATGGTTGAATCTCTCGACAAAGGTATGGCATCGTTTGCCAAAGTTATAGAGAAAAAATATGGTATCGACATCGTCCCCGTAGCAGGTGCAGGTGCAGCAGGTGGTATGGGTGGAGCATTCCGTGCATTCCTCAACGGCACATTGCGCAGTGGTGTAGAGATGGTGCTCGATGCTATCGATTTCAATAATCGTATTGCCGATGCCGACCTCGTAATTACTGGTGAAGGCAAAGTCGATTTCCAAACACCAAAAGGAAAAACGGCAGCAGGTGTGCTTGCTCGTGCTAAAAAGATGGGTATTCCTACTGTGGCAATAGGTGGTTGTGTAGAACCTTGCGAAGAACTCAATGCTATGGGTTTTGCAGGTATCTACCCTATTTTGGAAGAAAAAGTACCCCTTGAATTAGCAATGCAACACGACTTTGCTTCGGCCAACGTAACTAAAACTGTAGCAAAGATTATTAAAAACTGGAAATAGCATTCTTATTTTCATATAGCAACACAGCCGGGACGTTTGTCTCGGCTGTGTTTTTTAATTGTGATTTTCAATAATATATTACTTTGCAGGAGCAAAGATTACGATACGGTTCCAGTCGTTGGTGTCGTAGAGTTGAGAATTACTACCTTCGGCTTGGATTGATAGGCGTGAAGCACTAATACCATATTTGTTTACCAACGCATCATGAACATTTTGTGCACGTTGACGAGATAACTGCATATTATAATCGCTCGTGCCTGTTTTTTCGTCGGCATAACCTTTAATTACAATATTTTGTGATGGATTTTCCTTCAACCATTCAGCAATGTTATACACATTCACCATTTCAGTATCAGTAATCACTGCCGAGTTGAGAGCGAATCTCACTGTTGAAAGTAATATTGCATCTTTTGTAGGAGCTGTAGGAGCCACAACTGGAGCTGGTTTTACTTCGGGGCAAGGGAGTTGCGACTCTGCATCGGCAAGGGCTGCTGCACATACTGCCAACGATGCTCGCAATTCATTTACTTGCTCATTCAATTGATTGATATATCCCAAGTCGCCACAAGGATTATAGGTTTCAAAATCTCGTCCACCAAAGGTTATGGTAACACCACCTATCGCAGTAATATTTACATCTACAGGGTCGCCATAGGCATAGTTATTAAAATTATCGCCATAGAATTGGGCACGACCTTCTATAAAGAAATCGGCATAACGACAAAGACGGAATCGCATTTGAAGACCTGCCGACACTGGCAATGTCCATTGATTAGGTTTGTCGCCATAGGATGTGCGAATGGCTGGAGTCTTGTTACTAAAGTCCCAAGTATAAGTACCACCAAGTCCTACAAAAGGCACAATTGTAAATACTCGCTTCATATTTACTCCACCAATCGAGTTAAACATATCCCACATCAAATCAAAATTGGCGTTGACATACTTAGCCTTGCTATACACCTCATTATCCCAATGTATTGCTCCATAAAGACCACTAATACGCCAACCAAGATGAGGAGTCAACCATTTACCAAAGCCCACATTATACGCAGCCGTAATATGGTGTTTTTCAGAACCATCGGGCAAGTAGTTTTCAAGCATAGGAAGATTCATACCAGCACCCATTTGCATAAACCAGTTATCATTCCAATTTGAATAATAACGGTCTTTACACTGCACAGGTGTAACCACTGTTACATCTTCTTCTACCACAAGATAACTATTATCTTGTGCCAACACGCTTATAGGTATAGCCACAGCGCTACACACAACAGCCATTCCTAACATAAATTTCTTCTTCATAGTTTTTGTAGATTTAATTAAACCAAATTTTTTCTTCTAAATATTAGATAGAGTTAATCACACTCATAACGAATAACCACGCCACAATGTTCAAGAAAAGGAAAGATGATTGAGGAGAACGGAGAATTAATCGAAAAGTGATAATTTTTCTTTTCACATCATTATTTTTTCTATTCTTCATTTGTATTTTACAAAATTTATTTATCTTTGCCACATCATCACATTTGATAATCATTTAATTAGAATTTCACAAACTACTACAATACATTCGTAACCCTATTTATTAATATTAAAAACTCAAATTATGAAAATTCAAAATTTTTGGAAAACTCTTCTCCTCGTTGTCATCACTATGACAATGGCATTAAATTTCACTTCTTGTTCTGAAGAAGATGAACCAGGACTTATCGTTTACACTGCAACAGGCTCCCTTTCAGCATCTGGAGCAGATGCATTTGATGCTCTATATGGTATTGCTGAATATAACGAAGCAATCAAAAATACCCTTGGTGACACTTATACAACATCAAATAAAGATAATGAAGTAATTGCTGCTTGTGATGCTGTATATGAAATGCATCAATCTAAACAAAATACATGGAAAGGAAAGGTTGAAATTAAAAAATCAAAAGTTAGCGTTTCGGGTGAAACCTCTGCTGGCGAAGTTATCAAAACTTACAACTACGGCAATTAATCCCACTCCTTACAACAGAATAAAAAATATAACAGGTAGGCAAACAATTGCTTACCTGTTTTTTATGTATCGTGACCAAGATTATTTTGGCATTAAAAATCGAAGAACAATAAAAAATAGTACTACCTTATTTCTCAATACATTACTTCTATCCCATTTTATCCTTATGTATAAAATTCCCAATGATAATATTTAATTGTGTACTATGTATTATTAATTATACATTATGAATTTTTCATTTTGAATTGAAATGCCATCTTTCTCTTATCATTTATTAAGTAATTGAATGTTGAATGATTGGATAAATTTCGCTAAATTTGCATTTTGGTTTATATTAGCCATATTATGAAATCAAACGAAGTTATTCAACATAAGAACATCGCTGTTTTAGGCTCTACTGGCTCTATCGGCACACAGACGCTCGACATCATTGCCGAGTATCCCGATAGATTCACTGCGACTGTACTTGTGGCTGGTTCTAATGTAGAACAACTCATTGGTCAAGCCATTAAATGTCGTCCTCAACATGTAATTATTGCCGACGAAAGCAAGTATACCAAACTCCATGAGGCATTAGCACCTCTCGGCATCAACACTGCTGCTGGAGCTCAAGCCATAGCCGATGCTATGACTCTTGATTGCGTTGACACTGCCGTAACTGCAACCGTTGGATATAGTGGACTCGCTCCTACTATCAGTGCAATAAAAGCCGGGAAAGATATTGCTCTTGCCAATAAAGAAACTCTTGTTGTTGCTGGTGAGTTGGTTACTAACCTCCTCAAAGAGTCAAAATCAAAAGTTATTCCGGTTGACTCTGAACATTCGGCAATCTATCAATGTCTCGTTGGGGAAGATCCTACAACAATAAAAAAACTAATCATTACTGCATCGGGTGGACCATTCCGCACATTCGAAGCAGAAAGATTAAAAAGTGTAACAGTAAAAGATGCTCTTCGCCATCCCAACTGGGACATGGGTGCAAAAATCACTATTGACTCAGCTACAATGCTTAACAAAGCATTTGAGATTATTGAAGCTCATTGGCTTTTTGGTATTGAAGCAAATAAAATTGAAGCAGTAGTGCATCCTCAATCAATCATTCACTCTATGGTGGAATTTGTTGATGGTGCTGTAAAAGCACAACTTGGTGTCCCCGATATGCACCTACCTATTCGCTATGCTCTTGGCGATGCTACTCGATTAGTAACAGATGAACGTGGTTTACAACTATCCGACTATACTAATCTCACTTTTGAGGCGCCCGATGCCGACCGATTCCCAGGCATTAACCTAAGTTATTATGCGCTCGAAAAGGGAGGGAACTCGGCTTGCGTAATAAATGCAGCAAACGAAATTGCCGTTGCAGCATTTTTGCGTGAACAAATCAGTTTCCTCGACATTTATAAGATAATTCTACAATCTTTAGAGAAGATGCCATTCATAGCATCACCTTCTTACGAAGATTACGTTAATACTAATTCTGCGACACGCCAATATGCTGAGTCGCTCGTAAAACAATTGAAACATTAATGGAAGCATTTCTTCTTAAAGCAGGCCAATTAGTTGCCGCACTATCTCTTCTTGTAATTATTCACGAATTTGGGCACTACATGTTTGCTCGCATTTTTGGAATCAGAGTTGACAAATTCTTCTTATTCTTCAACCCATGGTTCTATCTTGTGAAATACAACCCAAAGACTAAAAAATGGTCATTCTTCAAAGATAAAAAAGATGCATCGCAACCTACTTCTGATGCATTAAAATGCGAAAAAGCCACCTGGCGCGACACCGAATATGGTATCGGTTGGTTACCTCTTGGTGGATATGTGCAAATTGCTGGTATGATTGATGAAACTCAAGATGCATCAAAACTATCAGCCGAACCTCAACCTTGGGAGTTCCGCACAAAACCAGCTTGGCAACGCTTGCTCGTAATGGTGGGCGGCGTATTGTTCAACTTCCTCCTCGCTATCGTGATATATGCTGGTATCACATACACTTGGGGTGAACAATATATCGAATTTGACAAGGCTACTGCCGGTATGGCATATGTTGAAACAGCCAAAAACATTGGATTCCAAGATGGCGATATTCCATTACTTGCCGATGGAGAAAAGGTCGATATTACCGATCATAACCACATCATGAAGATGGTTGAGGCTAAAACCGTTACTGTGCTTCGTAATGGTACTGACACAGTAAATATTGCTATCCCCGATAATTTCCTCTTCCAACTTAATGATGAAAAAGGATTCTTTACTTATCGCGTGCCAGTGCATGTTGCTAAAGTAGTAAATGGTGAGGCTGCAGAAAAAGCCGGTCTTCAAGATAATGACCAATTGGTATCTATTGCAGGCGTTGCAACTCCATCATATACTGAATTTACTGCTGAATTATTAAAAAATGCAGGCAAAGAAGTGGAAATGGGAGTGATTCGCAATGGAGAATCTACATCTGTAAAAATCACCCCCAATGAAGCTGGCAAAGTAGGCATTCAACTCAAACCTATTACCGACATCTACCCCACTACAACCATCGACTATACATTCCTTCAATCAATTCCTAAAGGGATTGAAATGGGTTGCAACCAAATGGTTACATATGTAAGTTCGCTCAAACACCTATTCACAGCCGAAGGCGCACAAAGTCTTGGTGGATTTGGTGCTATTGGCGACCTCTTCCCCGAAAGTTGGAGTTGGTACAAATTCTGGACTATTACAGCATTCCTTTCAGTAATATTGGCATTTATGAATATTTTGCCTATCCCTGCTCTCGATGGTGGTCATGTATTGTTTACTCTTTACGAAATCATCACTCGTCGCAAACCAAGCGAAAAGTTTCTTGAATATGCACAAACTGCAGGTATGTTACTCCTTTTCGCATTGCTTATTTATGCTAATGCCAACGATATTTACCGATTCTTTATAAAATAATTATAGCTCATGAGCAACCCAATTATAACACTCAAACGAGGTAAAGAAGACTCTCTCAACCGATTTCACCCATGGGTATTTTCGGGGGCAATTGCTACAATGCCCGAAAATCTTGAAGAGGGAGATATTGTAGATGTAGTAACTCACGATGGTCGCCATATTGGTGTAGGACACTATCAGGTGGGTAGCATTATGGTGCGCATACTCGACTTTGGCACTACTTCAATCGACCAAGAATTCTTTGCTACTCGACTTGCCGAAGCACTCAAACTTCGCAAAGCATTACGTCTTGATCGTGAAGATAACGACGCATATCGTCTTGTGCATGGCGAAGGTGATTTCTTGCCAGGACTTATTGTTGACATCTATGGCAACACAGCCGTAGTTCAAGCACACTCTCCAGGTATGCACTTTGCTCGCACTGCGATTGCAAATGCACTTGTATCTCTTGATGGTATTGAAATCAAAAACGTATATTACAAATCTGAGACTACTCTCCCCTATAAAGCTCAACTCGACCCTCAAAACGACTATTTGATTGGAGGATTTGAAACCAATATAGCAATCGAAAATGGATTGAAATTCCATGTTGACTGGCTCAAAGGTCAAAAAACTGGGTTCTTTGTTGACCAACGCGATAATCGCAGTCTGCTTGAGCATTTTGCTCGTGGTCGCAAAGTGCTAAACATGTTCTGCTACACAGGCGGATTCTCGTTCTATGCAATGCGTGGTGGCGCAGAGTTAGTTCACTCTGTTGATAGTTCGGCAAAGGCTATCACTCTCACTGATGCCAATGTAGAACTCAACTTCCCTGGCGATGCTCGTCACAAGTCGTATGCTGAAGATGCATTTAAGTTCCTCGACTCAATGGAGAAAGATAGTTACGACCTCATCGTGCTTGACCCTCCTGCGTTTGCCAAGCATCGTAGCGCATTGAAGAATGCCCTTCGTGGTTATCAACGTCTCAACGCTAAAGCATTTGAAAAAATCAGTTCAGGTGGCATTTTGTTTACATTCTCATGCTCTCAAGCTGTAAATAAAGACCAATTCCGTCTTGCAGTATTCTCGGCAGCAGCGCAATCACGTCGCAAAGTGAGAATTCTTCATCAACTCACTCAACCAGCCGACCACCCAATCAATATCTACCACCCAGAGGGTGAATACCTCAAAGGGTTGATTCTTTATGTAGAATAATAAATCAAATAAACTAAATATGTCATTAATCAAAAAAATCATTCCTGGAGCACTAATAGCTCTTTCACTAACTTCTTGCAACGATATGGCTCAAGAAACTGAATTCAACTATGTAGTTGATCGATTTGCAGATATTGAGGTACTTCGTTATAAAGTACCTGAGTTTGAAAACCTCACACTCCAACAAAAAAAGCTTATCTACTATCTATCAGAAGCAGCAATTGTGGGACGCGATATTCTCACCGACCAAAACTGCAAATACAACCTCGAAATTCGCACACTTCTTGAAAACATCTATCAAAACTATGATGGCGACAAAGAGAGCGACGAATTCAAAGCATTTGAAAAATATTTGAAACTTGTGTGGTTTGCCAATGGTGTTCACCATCACTATTCTTGCGACAAATTCACTCCCGAATTTTCTCAAGAATTTTTCACTGCTCAAGTGAATGCACTCCCAGCCGACAAGCAACCAGCAAATATTGAAATACTCAACAAAGTGATTTTTGATCCTACATTCATGGCTAAACGTGTAAATCAAGCCGAAGGTATGGACCTTATCACTACATCGGCATGTAACTACTACGACAACATTACTCAAGCCGAAGTTGACGCATATTATGCAACAATCAAAAATCCTAACGACACTACCCCAATCTCATACGGTCTAAACTCTCGTTTGGTCAAAGAAAACGGCAACGTAGTAGAACAAGTTTATAAAGTAGGTGGAATGTATAACGACGCTATTGTTCGCATCGTTGAAAACCTTACCGAAGCAGCTAAATATGCCGAAAATGATGCACAACGCAAAGTTATCGAATCACTTGTATCATATTATAATAGTGGCGATCTTCGCACATTTGATGAATACTCTATCCTTTGGGTTAACGACACAACTTCTCAAGTTGACTTCATCAATGGTTTCATTGAAAGCTATGGAGACCCACTCGGCATGAAAGGTGCATGGGAATCAATCGTAAACTTCAAAAACGTAGAAGCATCAAAACGTACTGAAATCATCAGCGAAAACGCTCAATGGTTTGAAGACAACGCTCCTACTGATCCTCGTTTCCGCAAAGAGGAGGTAAAAGGTGTATCGGCTAAAGTTATTTCAGCTGCAATTCTTTCGGGTGATGCATATCCTGCAACCCCTATCGGCATCAACCTTCCTAATGCTAACTGGATTCGTGCTGCTCATGGCTCAAAATCAGTAACAATTGAGAATATCACTCAAGCTTATGATGAAGCATCACATGGCAATGGTTTCAACGAAGAATTTGTTATCGACGAGTCTACTCGCGAATTGATGAACAAATATCTCTTTATCACCGACAACCTTCACACCGACCTCCACGAATGTCTTGGTCATGGTAGTGGCAAACTTCTTCCAGGCGTTGACCCTGACGCTCTCAAAGCTCACGGTTCTACTCTTGAAGAAACTCGTGCCGACCTCTTTGCTCTCTACTATCTTGCTGATCCTAAATTGGTTGAACTCGGTTTGCTCGACAACAAAGATGCATACAAAGCTGAATACTACAAATATTTGCTCAACGGTATGATGACTCAACTCATGCGTATTGAGCCAGGTAAAGATGTTGAAGAAGCACACATGCGCAACCGTAAACTCATTGCTGAATGGGCATATGAAATGGGTAAAGACGAAAATGTTGTGGAACTCACTAAGATTGATGGCGAAACATATATCAAGATTAACGACTACGATAAATTGCGTGAAATCTTTGGCAAACAACTTGCCGAAATCCAACGCATCAAGAGCGAAGGAGACTATGAAGCAGGTCGTGTATTGGTAGAAAAATATGCTGTTAAGGTTGACCCAAAACTCCACAAAGAGGTGCTTGACCGCTACGCATCACTCACAATTGCTCCTTATCGTGGCTTTGTTAACCCAATCTACACTCTTGAAAAAGATGCTAATGGCGAAATTACCGATGTAAAAATCACATACGGCGAAGGCTACATCGAACAAATGCTCCGCTACTCACGCGACTACTCTCCTTTGACAAAGAAGTAATCTAATATAAGTCTACTATGTCTGCTAAGTCCTCTATGTCTGCTATTAGGGGACTTAGTTGACTTAAAAGACCTAGAAGACCTATTCCAACCACTATAATTTCACAATACCATGCAACATAGTTTTCTCCCTAACAAAGGTAATTTTCGCGATTTAATTGCGTTCCAAAAGTCGGAGTGCATCTATGACATCACCTATTATTTTGCAAAGAAATATCTTTCAATAGGCGATCGCACGATTGACCAAATGATACAAGCTGCACGCTCATGTAAGCAAAATATTGCCGAAGGGAATGGGGCCGGTGTTACATCTTCTGAAACCGAAATAAAACTCATGAATGTAGCCAAAGCGAGTCTTCAAGAATTACTACTCGATTACGAAGATTATTTAAGGGTTAGAGGGTTAGAACAATGGAATTTAGATAGTGAAAAAGCACAACAAACACGCCGAGTGTGTGCAAAACACAACGATTCGGCATTCTATCGAGAAGCAATCAAAGAGCGAAATGACGAAACAATTGCAAACATCGCAATTACTCTAATTTACCAAACCGACATCTTATTAAAAAAGATTATTTCCCGATTACAAAACGACTTTGTCAAAAATGGTGGCATAAAAGAAGCAATGCACAAAGCCCGCACCATCTATCGCAACTCCCAAGACAAAAAATAGCGCATTAAATAAACTATCTCCACAAGACATCTAAGTCTGCTATTAGTAGTCCTAGAAGACTAAAAAACATAGCAACAAAAAAAGTCCCCGAATATCTCGAGGACTTTTTTGTATCAATTATATCATTTGATTATTTTACAAGTTCTTTATATGTTGAGCCATCACTCATTTTCACTATATTGATTCCCTTTGCGGGCTCGTTCAACTTGCGCCCATGAATATCATAGCAAGCAATCTCTGTGGCATTATTATCTACTGCAATACCTTCAACTCCTGCTATTTCTTGAATATTTGTAAACTTACACCATTCGTCAGCACTAGCATAAGCCATTTTTGTCCCTTCTGGAACAATTAACGTAGCTGAATAACTCCCATCAAAAACACAATATTCAGAGTAAACCTCTTCTTCACATTTTGGACATATAGGATTTAGCGATGTTATTGAACTTATATCACAACACGCAAATGCTGATGGGCCTATTTTTTCCAAAGAACTACCCAACACTATAGTTTTTAGCCCACTGGCAAAAAATGAATATTCACCAATATTTGTGAGCGAGTTAGGCAAAATTACGGAACTCAACTTTTTACAATCCCAAAATGCTCCATTTTCAATTGAAATTAATCCTTCTTTAAACTCTACTTTTTCCAATTCTTGACAATAGTAAAATGCACAATCTTTAATAGTACGCAATGATTTTGGAAAAGTTACTGAACGTAATCCAAGGCAAGCTAAAAATGCCGAACTCTCTATTGTTATTAAAGAATTTGGCAACTCTATATCTGTAATACCATTAGCATACGCAAATGCGTATGATTCAATAGATTCTATTGTATTGGGGAATGTTACAGAACGAAAATTATCACATCCGACAAATGCATGTTTTTTTATTTTTGTTATATTATCAGGAATCACAAGATCTTTAATATCTTCTCCATTTAGCCTTAATTTCCCATAATATAACGGATTTGCTTGAAAATCCCATTCAAAATCTATCATACACCATGCTGATAAATCGGTAATATTCACAACCTCCAAACTGTTGCAATTATAAAAAGCCCCCATTCCAATAGTTTTTATTGAATTTGGGATAGTTACTTCTTTCAATCCTAAACATGCATGAAATGCATAATCCTCAATTTTTAAAACTGTATTAGGAATATCTATTTTTGTAACGTTTTCGCATCCTGAAAATGCAGAATTTTTTATTTTCGTTACGTCATAATCTTGATTTTGATAACTAACATATTTTGGAATCACAATAGTTCCTACATATTCGTCTGAATATGACTTATATGAAACGCCTTGATACGTAACTTCAACCGTTTTTGCTGTCTCATCTAGAATATTATAATATATCCCATCTACCTCAAAATCGTGAGCAAGGGTTGAAAATCCCATTGTGTGCATTGCTACAATAACAATGATTGCTCTTGAAAATTCATTCTTCATTCTCATGTTTTATAAATTTTAAGCCTCCTATGTCTCCAAATTTGGCTATTAATACTTATTTAAATACGAAAGGCGTGAGACATTGCCTGCTTATTCAATCAAAGGCATCGCCAAACGCCTACCACGAAATAAACAGCCCACCCACGCCCAAGTATATCAATTTACCCGCTTAGTGGGTGGGATATACAACAAGCAAGGCGTTATGCCGTTCTTCCCTCGTGGTTTTGAAATTGGCGATTTCTTGATTGAGGATGAAACAGATACGCTTCGTTAATATGTCTCTTATGGAGAGGGCAACGCTATGCCATCCACAAGATTAATGCGAAATTACTAATTTTAATCAAATAAGCAAAGTAAAATCCATAAAAATGCGATTTTCAGCACATTTCATAGAAGACCTAGTAGCCATAGAAGACACACAACACTTGCATTTGTAAAAATATACCACCATTTTACTATTTTTTTGTCATTTTTATTTGCCAATTAAAAACTATTTGTTACTTTTGCCCTCACAAAACAAAGAGAAAACGACATGACTCGATTTTATGCATATTATTTCTTTTTTTATTTTTATTTTGCAAAAAATAGAAACGGGGTTTTATATGCATAGCCTAAATGAATTATAAATAACAAATTATATAAAATCCCGTAAACAATGTTACGGGATTT
>JAFYSL010000059.1 GCA_017559355.1 Muribaculaceae bacterium | reverse complement strand
TTCAAACCACGGAATGCACCATAAGAGCTTGCACCGATTGTTACATATAAAGAAGTACCAGCTTCGATTTCAGCTTGGCTCATGTCGATAACTTCGATAGAGTTGTTTCCTGCAGGAGGGAAACCAGCGTTATTACCAATAGAAGCTGAAAGAGTAGTGAAGTCGTTAGTACCCCACACACCTGTAAGGATAAGTTTCTTAGCAGCTGCAAGACCTGAAGGGATGTGTTTAGCATCGAAAGTGTAAACACCATCACCTGTTTCTTGACGTTTTTCGCCAAGTGTGATAGGAGTTGTAGAGAATGTCATTTGATCGTCAGAAGAGTGGTCACCAAGTTGGCCTGCGCGGTTGTTACCCCAGCCGATGATTTTGCCATCTTCAGTCAAGATTGTAGTATATCTTTGACCACAAGCGATTGATTTTACAACAGCACCACCAAGGTCGATTTCGATTGGTTTAGCTTCGAAAGGAATGTTGCTCAATTCAGATGAAACACCTTCGCCATTACCGAGGCCACCATCAGCATTTGAACCCCATGCATATACTTTAGTGATTACACCGTTTTCACCAACACCTACTACGCGAACATTTTCGCAACCTGACATTGTGATAACTTTGCCAGGGATGTCGATTTTAACAGGAGTTTGAACATAGTGAATTGAAGTGTCAGCAATACCGAGCATGTCAGCATCGTTAGCACCCCAAGCCCACAATGAACCATCTTTTTTGATACCATATGAGCTACGGTCTACAGCAAATACTTCAGCCCAATCAGTGTCAGTACCGATTTGAGTAGGAGTTTTTACGTTTTGAGGAAGAGTAGTCAACTGATCGCAGTCATTGAATCCCCAGCCCCAAAGAGAACCGTCGTTTTTCAATGCGATAGTGTGTGAGTTACCTACGCTTGCTTGTTTCCAGTCAGTGTCAGTACCAATTTGTTTAGGTTTAGATTGGTTAGCATAGTTGCCAAGACCAAGAGCACCCATTTCACCTTCACCCCAAGCCCAGAGTGTACCATCAGCTTTCAAAGCGATTGCACTACGGCCGAAGAAGCGAGTACAAGCAACTGATACCCAGTTATTGTCTTCACCAACTTGAGCAGGAGATTTGTGTCCTACACCATCACCTACACCTTGAATACCTTTAGAGTTGTCTCCTGCAGCCCAAAGTGTGCCATCTTCTTTGATGAAGAAAGCATAAGCTTGACCTGAAGAAGCACATTTCCAGTTTGTTTCAGTGCCTACTTGTTGAGGAACAGCAGTTCTTTCAACGCCACCACCGATACCGAGCTGACCACTTTCGTTCCAGCCCCAAGCCCAAAGTGAGCCATCTGCTTTAATTGCGTAAGTTGAACCATCACCTGCAGTAATATACTTCCAAGTGATTGTTTGTGCAGTTGCACCCATAGCCAAAGCAACTCCGCAAAGAGCTAAAGCTAATTTTTTAAACTTTTTCATTTTTTAGTGTTTTATTTAGTTATTGATTTATTTTACTAATACTTTTTGTGCATTACCTTGTGGACCTTTCACAACATATACGCCATTAGCAACATTTTCTAATGAAACTGAAGTTGTGCCTTCAGATACTTGTTGTGAAGCTACGATTTTACCAGCGAGGTCATATACATATACTGCACCTTTTACTGATGATTCGATATCGAGCACTTTTCCAGCAACTTTCACTACGAAGTTGTTTTCTTTGTCAGCAACTACTTCTTCAACACCTGCTTCAGAGATACCTGAACGGATAACAGGGCAAATAGCAAATGTTGCGTTGCCACCACCATAACTTGCTACTGGACGCATGTAGTCGCTTTCGCCATTCATACGAGCAAATGAGTTGTGTGAAAGGAGGTTGCTTTGCTCTACTTCGTTCATTGTTTTACCTTTAAGATCGGTCAACAAGCAAAGGTCATCACTTTCAGGCTCATTAGAGAAACCTTCGATTGAAATAAAGAAATAAGGTTTTCCGTATAGGTCGATAGGTTCATCGAGAGTGATATTTGCAACAGCACCATCATAAGTCATTGCCCAAGCACCATTTTCGCCATCAGATTTGATGTCGGTATAATTTAGGTATGCACCATTCAATGGCATTGCAGTCAAAATCATGTAAGATTCAGTGATAGTAGGCAACCACACTTGCACAGTGAGTCGTGCGCCTTCTTTATATTTTGATGGTTTTTTGTAGAAATATACATTAACACCATCAAGGTAAGTGTCGTCTTGTCCTACCATGAACAAGTTACCCCAACCTTTGATATCTCTTTTGTTTGAACCGCCAATGTATCCTTCACCATCGCCATAAGACATTGCGCCTAATGAATAAGTAGCATTTTCAGGATAATATGTTGTGCCAAGAGCAGTTCCGTGAACTCGCATATCAATAGTAGTGATTTCAGCGATACCACCTGTTTTCACTTTCTCTGCTCCACCAGCCGATGTCATTGACATTGATGGAGTGAATGAAGTTGTACCATTAACATCGGTAACTGAAAGTGTAGGCATATCATAAAGACCAGCTTTATTATATTTCACAACTGCGTTTTGAGTAGTCAATGTAGGGTTATCACCACCAGGCACCGACCAATTCCAAGTTACAGGACTACCTGTTGATTCGTCAACGTAAACGACCTCTTCACCAAGAGGAGCCCACAAGAAAGCGCCATCGTTGATTGCTTTATGGCGTGCGAGCATGTTACATACAGGTTTATTTTCCACAGAGTGAGTGCCAAGGTTTGCCAACACTTGAGGCATAGCATACTTAGCTTGACTTGCTGCATAAGTTGCCATAGGCACTTTTGCATTCTCTTCTTTGGGTTGGCTTTGTAGTTTTGTAACGGCGTATTCTTGAGCCGAGATTGAAGGCATTGACACGACAGTCGCTGCCACTAAAGATAGAAGTAATTTTTTATTCATATATGTCTTTTTTGTTTTTATTTCAGAGATATATTTTACGAATTTTCGCTTTATGCACAACTCATATTTATGCAAATATACATTCTTCGTTTTTTCACGGCGACAAAGGTAATATTTTAATTTTAATAATCAATACAAATTGCCAATAAAATTAACCTAATTCAACATTTTTTTAATTAATCACTCGCGACAACTATCTTTTTGCCACAAGTAACACCTAAAAATCGCCATTTTAATTTCATTTTCTTTGCAATTTACGCATATTGATAGCAAAAAGAAAGAAAACAAAGGCTCAACCACACATATTGAGTGATTGAGCCTTATATATTTCACCTACTAATCTCGGTTATCTATCTCAATTTCAAGCCATCAAGAATTGACACATACACCTGAATTGCAGAGCGTATCTCTTGATAATGAATATACTCATCGGCTGTGTGTGAACGAGATGAACTTCCAGGCCCCAATTTTAGTGATTGCCATGGCATTAGAGCCTGATCGCTCAATGTTGGCGACCCAAATGGTTTTGCGCCCAACAATTGCAAGCGTTTAACTATAGGGTGAGTAGGGTCTATATACGATGGATTTAATCGTATAGATCGTGGTATTAATTCACACTGTGGCACTGCATTGCGTATCTTTGAGAGGGTTTGAAAATTGGTATACGCATCGGTTGAACGCACATCTACAACAATCTCACACATATCGGGCACTACATTATGTTGAGTACCTGCATTGATCTGTGTTACCGAGATTTTCACTGGTCCGAACATTTTTGACTCTTTCTCAAATCTTAAGTCGCGCAGTTTTTCAACCACTTTTACTGCTTCATAAATTGCGTTTACGCCCTCATTGCGTGCTGCATGTCCCGATACTCCTTTAATTTTACCATCAAGCACCATCAACCCTTTTTCGGCAATAGCAGGTTGCATCTCAGTAGGTTCTCCTACAATAGCAACTGTAATTGGCGCAATATATGTAAGGACCGACTCAATACCATCTTTACCACTCACCTCCTCTTCACACGAAGCAAGCATTACAATATTATAGTCGCGGGGACGCTTATCGAGATATATAAATGCAGCTATCAACGACACCAACGACGCCCCTGCATCATTACTACCAAGACCATATAATTTACCATCTTCCTCCACTGGAGTAAATGGATCGCGAGTCCACCCTGCCACAGGTTTTACAGTATCGATATGTGAATTCAATAACAAAGTGGGTTTTGACAAATCATAATCATGAGTTTTTGCCCACACATTATTCCCGCGACGTTCAGGTTCAAAACCATTAGCCTTGAAATAATCATATACAATATCGGCAGCCGCACCCTCCTCCCGAGAAATAGAAGGTGTAGCAATAAGTCGTTTCAACAAATCCACCGATTTATAATATAGTTCGTCCATAATCTTTTCAGAGTGATTCTTTATGTGGCAAAATTAATCCATTTTTGCCATAATTCATATTTTTACAATGCTATTTTAACAATTAGCCCCCATCTAATTGTTCACAATAAGTAGTTATTGCACATTTTTTCTACATTTGTGCCACTTCACAATCTTTGTTAAGATTATCTCGATTAGAAGTCTAAAATTCGCATATATGAATAAATATACCTAACTTTGCGCCGTTTTTTATACGAAATAATATATTTTATGACTAATATTCTCACCAGTCTCATCAGCACTCAAGTTGCTAAATATGGAGACAGAGAGGTGTTTCGCCACAAAGAAACAATTGATGGCGAATGGATTATCACTTCGTGGAATCAATATCAAAAACAAGTCGATGCAATTGCGTGTGCAATGGAAATTCTCGGCTTAAATCCTCAAGATAATATTGCTGTATTCTCAGCCAATCGTCCCGAAATACTTATCACCGACTATGCCGCATACGCCAATCGCGCTGTACCCGTATCAATCTACTCTACTAGTAGCAAAAGTCAAGTTAAGTACATCGTCAACGACTCTCAATCTCGTTTTCTCTTTGTAGGAAATGAAGAACAATACAAAATTGCACGAAGCATCATCAACGAGTGCAAGAGCGTGAAACATATCATCACCTACGACAACGTAGAATGTGAAGAAGGTGACGAAATAACACTCTCTTTTGACCAATTCTTAAAACTTGGGCAAAACGCAAGCGACGAGTGCAAAGCCGAAATCAAAAAACGCCAATCGGAAGCAACTCCCGACGACATCGCTACCGTGCTATATACATCAGGCACCACTGGCGAACCCAAAGGAGCAGTTCTTCCTCACTCATGCTTCAATGCTGTGATGGAGATACACAAAGAACGCCTCACAATGTTGAGTGACAATGACACATCGGTATGCTTCTTGCCTTTAAGTCATATCTTTGAGAAAGCATGGTCAAGTTTCTGTATGTATATGGGCATGCGCTTTGCTATCAACTTCGACACGAAAAATGTGCAACAAACGCTCAAAGAGTTCCGCCCAACATGTATGTGTAGCGTGCCACGATTCTGGGAAAAGGTTTACACTGGCATCAACGAGAAACTTGACGAGATGAAAGGGTTTAAGAAAATCCTTGTAAAGCGTGCTCTCAAAGTTTCAAATCGTCGCAACATTGGATATGCACGTCTTGGCAAAAAAGCGCCATGGTGGCTCGAAACACAATACCGTTTCTTTGAGAAAAAAGTAATCAAAACGCTACAAGCTGCCATAGGCCTTGAAAATGGGGTACTCTTCCCCACTGCTGGCGCTCCACTATCAGCCAACATTACTGAGTTTTTACAAACATGTGGTATCAATATCGTTATCGGTTATGGTCTTTCTGAAACCTGCGCTACAGTAACTTGCTATCCACAACCAGGCTATGAACTCGACACTGCTGGCACCGTGATGCCTCGCTTACAAATTCGCATCGGCGAGGAGAACGAAATTCAAGTTAAAGGTCCTACTATTTTTCGTGAATATTACAACAAACCTAAGGAAACTGCCGAAGCATTTACCGAAGATGGATGGTTCCGCACTGGCGATGCTGGAAAAATCGACGAAAATGGCAATCTCATCATCACTGACCGTTTGAAAGACCTCCTAAAAACCTCAAACGGCAAATACATCGCACCTCAAGCCATTGAAAGTCGCATCAGCGAAGATAAATACATTGAGCAAATTGCAGTAATTGGCGAGCGTCGCAAATATGTAACTGCTCTTATTATTCCTGCATTTGAAGCGCTAAAAGAATACGCCGAAGAGAAAAAAATCCAATATCATAATATTGAAGATTTGGTAAAGAATGCCGACATCAAAGCGATGATTCAAGAACGCATCGATGCCCTTCAAGAAGGATTTGCTAATTATGAAAAAATCAAGAAAATCACTCTTCTTGCCCAAGCATTTACAATGGAGACTGGCGAATTGACCAACACGCTCAAAATACGTCGTCCAGTCATCAGAACTCGCTACGCCAAAGAGATCGAAGCAATGTATAGTTAATCGCATTTTATCTCACATCAAATACAACAAAAGCACCCGCAATTGCGAGTGCTTTTGTGTTTTTATCGCATATTACCCTTATTTCAATATCTCATCTATTAATGCGTTTTCTTCGTCGGAAAAATATGTATTGCCACATCTGAGACTATCCTCTAATTGAGCTACAGTGCGAGGTCCTATAATAACCGAAGTAACAGGCTCGTGCGACAAAATCCATGCCGTTGCCATTTGTGCCAACGATTGACCTCGCTGTTTAGCCAAGTTGTTTAATTTTGCCACTTTTTCAAGAATTTCAGGTGTAATATTCGCATTTGTCAAATATTTCCCACAGCTTACTCTTGAATCAGAAGGCACTCCATTTAGATATTTGTCGGTCAACACCCCTTGTGCTATAGGCGAAAATGCAGTAAAGCCGATTCCTCGTTTTTGCACAAAATCAAAATGCTCTTTTTCAACATCGCGCACCATCATATTATACTTCCCTTGATAGATTAATGGATGTACTTTTTCTGCCTCAAGATAATCAACAGCCTTTGCGAGCACATCTACTGGATAATTTGACAATCCCACATACAATGCCTTTCCTTGACGCACAATGTCTACAAGCGCTTGCATTGTTTCCTCAACAGGTGTTTCACCATCATAGCGATGCGAATAATAAATGTCGACATAATCAAGATTCATGCGCTTTAACGATTCTTCAAGACTTGTCATCATCATCTTGCGCGAAGAACCCACCCCATAAGGACCATTCCACATATTGTACCCAGCTTTTGTGGTTATAATCATTTCATGACGATAGGGCTTAAAATCTTGCGTATAGATTCGGCCAAAAGTCTCTTCGGCGCTACCAAATGGAGGCCCATAATTATTTGCTAAGTCAAAGCATGTGATGCCATTATCAAATGCGCATCTCATCTTTGCGCGACTCTCTTCAAGACTATCATTTCCACCGAAATTCCACCAAAAACCTAATGACAGCGTAGGCAATTTTATACCCGAGTTGCCACTTCTTCGATACGACACCAACGACTCATCATATCTATCGGCACTCGCCTTATAACTATTATCAATCATAATCAATATTTTAAATTTCCTTTAGCAAAGATAGCAAATTATACTACAATAATTTGTAGTTTTTACAAAAATGGCCGTTTTATTGCAAAAGTAAAAAATAAACTCTAATTTTGCACCCACTCGGTAGCCTGGAGGGGCTTCGAGGGATACATATTTTCAAAGACGTTTACAAGCGTTATCTTTAAGTCATCGAATCTCGCAAATTCATCACTCCCTAAAGATAAAGCAACTGTATGCGTCCATTGTGATGTCATATATTAACATCATTAGCGTCGTTGTCACTAATCGTGGCGATATGTTATGATGTTTTATATACACATCTGGCGTGGGCTGCTGAGTTGCTTATCTTAGGGAGGTAGGCCAATGCGAGAGCCTGATGACTTGGGATGAGTAGTAAAGGATCCCACGTCTGTCATTTTTTAATGCCCGAATAGGGATTCATTCTGGCAACAAAATCTCGCATTACAATGCACATTGGCGAAATAATTCGACTTACCGTAAAACAACAAGGACTCACCACCGTGTGGCTGGCCAGTCAATTATCTTGTTCACGCACCAACGTGTATAAAATCTATGCACAACACTCACTCGACACAAACACTCTGCGTCGAATATCTATCATACTCAAAACCGATTTCTTTGCGCTATACTCCGAAGATATAGCATCTCATTGCAGATAGTTTTTTTTCAAAAGCGATCGAAAACAATCTATATAGTTTTTTTACAATTACGTCTACTCCATTTCATAATTTCATATACAACCTTTTTTATCTTTATTTATTATACACTACAAATTACGCATTAAGAATTGACTATATGTCGCCAATCCGTTCACATGTAAACTACTAGATTACATTATACCTATTTTCGGTTATAATTTTCTTTTAATTTTGCATAAATTTTGATTATTTTTACATAAAACTGAATTATATGAATTTAAAATCCAAAATTTTTCATTCTCTGATTGGAATTTGTTTTGTGGCGTCGGCTCAAGCTAATCCTATGCAATTCTCAATCTACACTCTCGATGAAAATGTCTCAACATATAAGTTAGATGATAGTCCTAAAATTGAGGTAAAAGATGATCACATAATCATTTTTAACAATTCAATTGAAATTAAATTTGATTTTGCCAATTTACAAAAATTGGTTTACCAATCTTCATCATCTAATATTGATGCTATTCAAAAAACGCTACAACCAGTTTTATTTTTAGACAACAATATTATCAATATCAACCCTTTAGAAAAAGATGCTCAAATTGACATATATGATACTAAAGGAATACTCCTCAAATCAAGCATTCTAGAAGCCAATCAACTTCATGAGATTTCTATATCTAATTTAAATCAAGGGTTATACATTATAAACATAAATAATACTTCTTATAAATTTTTGAAAAAATGATACGTAAAATATTTTCTATAATATTTTGTTTGTCTACCATAGTCGGTTCAGCACAAACGTCAAGTTTAAGGTTTGATTTTCATACTGGTGGATTCTCACAATCACTATTGTCGGAAGATATTGATAGTATAACTTTTGGTCATAATATAAATAGCGTCTCTAATTTTGATTATGTGGAAGAAGTTTGGAATTATTCGCAAACATCGGGAAACACAACCTCTTGGATGACAACAGACTCACAAGGAGTAGAAGATATTGCATTGGCTAATGGTAAACTTTATGCAGTGTGCCGTGGTTCAAGTGCAACTGACCACACTATTAAGATTATTGATGCTTACACAGGTGCTCAATGTGGTTCGTTGAACACTTCTTCATGTACAGTAGGTGTATATAACCTCAGTTCGGTTGAAACTCTTGACAATTCAATCATAGCATGCAATTTAACCATTGGGGGTAATTTTATTATTTATAAGTGGAACGATGACACATCCGAGCCCGAAATGATGTTAAACACTACTGCTCCATGTAATCGAATTGGCGATGCCATGTCAGTGAGTGGAGATATGGAGAATGGTCGCATTTGGTTTGTGTATGAAAGTAAAGTATATTATTACACTATAAGCAACGGCAAAATTACTTCAACAAAGCCCACTGTTATCGAATTAAGTGATTATATCGGAACCTATTCAAATGTAACCGTTGAAGACGATGGCTCTTTTTGGGTAGGATCTATTCATTCTTACGGGGATAAGTTACCAGCACATTTTACTGCAAATGGTGTTTTTATTGAAGATTTTCCAAATGTGCTACCCGACAAAAGTGGGACTGACTTGAAGTTCATTACTTACAATCGTAGAAAATATGGAATTGCTTCATCTTATCTAAATACATCTGCAGATTCTTATGCCGATGGCTCTGTTTTGTTAGTTGACATGTGTGCTGGTATGCGTCTAAGCGTTTTACCTGAATTAGGCCTAGGAAGTAGCCGCAACACAAGTCGTCGCAGTTCAATTTGTACAGAGGTAAAAAATGATTATCTTTATGTATGGCTAAATGTTCCTTTTCAAGGAGCTGCATGTTATAGACTTAGCAGTAGTGATGTTATAGAAGACGAAGCTATGTATGAAAATGTTTGGACAAAATATGGAGTATCCTCTAATAAAATCAATGATGATGACTATATATCGTTTTCGCCTAAATTGACTAATGAATATGGCATTACTCTTGGATTAGAAGTGGATTTAGGACTATCGGTCAACTGGTCGGGCTGGGATCTTGGCGCAACTTCTGCTATGGAATATGGTGTACATTTTGCTTGGGGAGAATTAATTCCACGAGCCGAAAACTTTAGTAATGATGGTTATCTTCATTATAATACAAGTACTTATGGATATAATTTTATAGGAGAAGAAATATCGGGAACCAACTATGATGCGGCACGCTATCATTTGGGAGAAGGATGGCGAATGCCTACAAAAGCTGAAGCAGATGAGCTTTTACAAAATTGCACGTGGGTCTATTCTGTAGTAGCTAATAATATTCCAGGGTATAAAGTAATCGGACCTAATGGAAATTCGATATTTTTGCCATTAAATGGTCATATGGTAAGAGATGAATTGATTGCCAATAAAGTCCATTGCTGTTATTGGGTCGGGACATTGGAGTCAGATAGCGAAGGCAATTATAACAACAACAGAGCTAATGTTTTGCTTTATGGCCCTGAAGATAAAAAGACTGAAACGGTGGTAGATAATCGCAGATGGGGCCATTGCATTCGCCCTGTAAAATCAAAGGAATAAGCAATTAAGCTGCATATTTGTTCTATTATCTCAAAATTTACAACATATAAAATATTAGGGAAATATAACTTTGTTGACACAAATATTCTTTTTTAGGATTTAGCCCCTACCGAATTAATTAGAATATAAATCCTAACTAGTTCAACTTATGGAATACAATTCACGAAGATGAGGGTGGGTATACTATAACAATCAAATAGTTACTTCGAGAATTGCACCAACTGGTATATAATTACCTTTATTATCTGACTTTACATAGTTGCGATGAGCATTTTTGGCATATTTAGGAAGTGTTTAGTTCTTATTTCTATAGATGAATCTAGATGATTTACAGCTACAGGACATAGAAGTAGTGTTATCTTTAAGGATAGATATATGTTATAACTATATATACCCATCAAAAGTATGAGCTATTTTCTTATTTGTTGCTAAGTAGTTTATAGGTTATCTTAGCATGAGACTAATATGGTTCACTCTTTCTTTTTATACCTAAGTTCTATTTTTCAATTCGCTTCTCCGAGCCATAAGAAGCATTTTTAATTACTTAATTTATGAAAAAATTATTCTTTTATTTGTTGACATTACCCCTTCTTCTTGGCGCGGTAAGTTGCGTTGATCCAGACATTTTGACTGTCAATCTATCAGAAATCATCCTTGGGGCCGAGGAAAAATCTTCTCAAAACATTACTATTTCATCAACATCGGCATGGACCCTTTCAGGAGGTGCAGATTGGCTTCAAATCTCGGCGACAAGTGGAATTTCTAACTCTTCTATCAAACTTACAGCTAAAAGTGAAAATAATTCTTCGTCTGAACGTAGTACTACTTTGACAATTACAAGCAAGGACCTAAGTTGCCATGTTATTGTCAGACAAGAACCTGGAAGAGTTGCAAACTGTACCGCTACACCAAACAAAATTGTAGCATTAGCTAATGGCATCGCTTTTGACTATTCATTTGGATCAAATGTAAATCGTTATGCTGTTATGCTTATCGAAAGTAAAGAATATAACAGATATACCAACGACGAAATTATTTCTAAACTCACCGAAGATGAACGCGATACTCCAGAAGACAACTATGTTACTTCTTGGTCTAATTTAAAACCATCTACCGAATACATCGTATGTTCAATCGCTTTTGACAAAAATGGGAAACAAGGTGATTTCGTAAATAACAAAATTAACACTAAATCTAATCGCAACCAAGCCGAAGCGACTATTAGTATCGAAGGATATGATGATAATTATTGGTATTTATCTACGACTACTACTGCTTATTGTTCTAGTTATTATATGGTAGCATATTCTGGAACAACAGGAAACGAAGTTCTTTTATATTCATCTGACGCTTATTTAGCTTGGTTAATAAAGAATCAAAATGATAGTTCATACCCACTCACTCCAATTGTTCAAAGTCAAGCGTGGAGAGTTAGTAAGGCTGCTAATGATATCTATTTCCACACATACACATGGGGATTAGATGCTAGTAATGAATATGCTGGAACTATTTCTCGCAACGGAGGATCAATTTCTGAGTCTAAATCTGTAAAACATTTTAATATGGCAGAAGAAGCTTCAAAAACAATCATAAAAAATAGACATAGTCTCAATAACCATTTTGAAGCCATTGAAAATCTTAATATTATAAATTAATTAGAAAACTCTCACTTTGTTAGCATAAAGAGAGCTCCTCCAGTCATAAATAGCTAAAATTCTGTTAATTATTCTTTAAATTTCGGCAAACATAATCATATGTTCTGGGGTTGAGTTAGACTCTCAATTTTCATCAAGTTACATAGGCAATTATGCCAAATGAGCTTGAGTTATAACTCTTTTAAATTAAATACTTAAGGAAGAGGCAATGAATGCATTGCCTCTTCTCTATTGTAAAGTGATTAAAAAATATTCAACTTCGGTGATTTTGACAAGCATAAATGTCACCATAAATCATCTATACCTCAAATAATCGGCAAATTATGAGGGTTTTTGAATAAATTTCACTATCTTTGCGTGATTTTTAAAGAAGATAAAATTTTAGATATTTATGGTAAACCCAATTAAGAAAACCATCGAGCTTGGTGATGGACGTACAATCACCATCGAAACAGGCAAACTTGCAAAGCAAGCCGATGGAGCGGTAGAGTTGCGCATGGGCAATACAATGCTCTTAGCAACAGTATGTTCGGCTAAAGAAGCCGGCGAGGGTGTTGACTTTATGCCCCTCCAAGTAGAGTATAAAGAAAAATTCTCGGCAGCTGGCCGTTTCCCTGGTGGCTTCCTCAAACGTGAAGGTCGTGCTTCGGACTATGAAATTTTGACTGCTCGCCTCGTTGACCGTGTGCTTCGTCCACTTTTCCCCGACAACTATCACGCCGACACTTTTGTTAACATCACAATGTATTCATCTGACGGCGTTGAAATGCCAGATGCTCTTGCAGGTCTTGCTGCATCGGCTGCTATCGCTGTTTCTAATATTCCTTTCAACGGTCCTATTTCAGAAGTTCGTGTTGCTCGCGTTGATGGACAATTCGTTATCAACCCTAACTTCGAACAACTCGAAAAGGCTGACATGGAGTTGATGGTAGGTGCTACTTACGACAACATCATGATGGTGGAAGGTGAAATGGATGAGGTTTCAGAAGCAGAACTTCTTGAAGCTCTCAAAACTGCTCACGATGCAATCAAAAAGCAATGTATCGCTCAACAAGAACTCGCAGAAGCTGTTGGTTCAACTGTTAAACGCGAATATTGCCACGAAGTAAACGACGAAGACCTTCGCAAAGACGTTTACGAAAAATGCTACGAAA
Source organism: Muribaculaceae bacterium (assembly GCA_017559355.1). Classification (GTDB taxonomy): domain Bacteria; phylum Bacteroidota; class Bacteroidia; order Bacteroidales; family Muribaculaceae; genus RGIG4079. The sequence goes on along the minus strand of JAFYSL010000059.1, from coordinate 25,959 downwards.
AAGCTTATGCAGTAGCAAAAGCTGGTTGCGCTGACAAACACTGGCGTAACGATAGCTTCGAAGCTATTTGCAAAGAATATATCGAATCACTTCCAGAAGAAGAACGCGACGAAAAAACTGCTCTTGTAAAACGTTACTATCATGACGTAGAAAAAGAAGCTGTTCGCCGTTGTATTCTCGACGAAGGTATCCGTTTGGATGGTCGTAAGACTACCGACATTCGTCCTATCTGGTGTGAAGTTGACTACATTCCAGGTCCTCACGGATCGGCTGTATTCACTCGTGGTGAAACTCAATCACTTTCAACAGTTACTCTCGGCACAAAACTCGATGAAAAAATTCTTGACGAAGTATTGTGCCAAGGTAAAGAACGCTTCCTCCTCCACTACAACTTCCCTCCATTCTCTACAGGTGAAGCTCGTCCAACTCGTGGTGTAGGTCGTCGCGAAATCGGACACGGTAACCTTGCTCACCGTGCATTGAAACGCATGTTCCCCGACAACTTCCCTTACACTTGTCGCATCGTTTCTGACATCCTTGAATCAAACGGTTCTTCTTCAATGGCAACTGTATGTGCTGGTACACTTGCATTGCTCGACGCTGGTGTGCAAATGAAGAAACCAGTGAGTGGTATCGCAATGGGTCTTATCACAGATACTGCAAGCTCTAAATATGCAGTACTCTCTGACATCCTCGGCGACGAAGACCACCTCGGTGATATGGACTTCAAAGTAACAGGTACTGTTGATGGCATCACTGCTACTCAAATGGACATCAAGTGCGATGGTCTTTCTTATGAAATCCTCGAAAAAGCATTGATGCAAGCTCGTGATGGTCGTCTTCATATCCTCGGCAAAATTAACGAAACAATCGCTGCTCCACGCGAAGACTACAAACCTCACGTACCACGCATCGTTACTTTGACAATTCCTAAAGATCTTATTGGTGCTGTTATCGGCCCAGGCGGAAAAATCATCCAAGGAATCCAAGAAGAAAGTGGCGCAATCGTTTCAATCGAAGAAATCGACAATGCTGGCTATATTGAAGTTGCTGCTTCTAACAAAGAAGCTATCGATAAAGCAATGGCAATGATTAACGCTATCGTTGAACTTCCTGAAGAGGGCAAAACTTACACTGGTAAAGTTCGCTCAATCCTCGACTTTGGTGCATTCGTAGAATTCATGCCAGGTCGTGATGGTCTCCTCCACATCTCTGAAATTTCATGGGAACGTGTTGACAACATGGAAGCATCAGGCATCAAAGAGGGCGACACTCTCGAAGTGAAACTCATCGAAATTGACAAAAAGACTGGTAAATTCCGTCTTTCAATGCGTGCTCTTCAACCAAAACCAGAAGGTTATGTAGAACGTGAACGCGCTCCTCGCGCTCCTCGTCGTGAAGGTGATCGTGGTCCTCGTCGCGATAACAACCGCGGTCCACGCCGTGACAACAATCACGGTCCTCGTCGCGAAAATCGCAACGAAAACAACAGCGAAGAATAATCGCAACCATAAATATCATTAAATAAGCACCGAGATGCGCATTAGCACATCTCGGTGTTGTTTTTATACAATCATAAAAAGCCTCACAACGACACGTTTTCCCTATCCCACATCCTACAAACACTATTCTATCTCTCTTCTACTAACACCCCAAAATAAGCCTGTAACAATTCAATCAACTATAGATTACAAATAAGCCCAAGCGTCACTTTTGGCATCATTAACTGAATCCTTTTTTACATTATCTATATATGGGAATTATAGATATTCCCTACACATAACAAAAGCCGCCGATGCAATGCACCGACGGCTTTAATTATTATTGTGAATTATATTATTTCACATATTTCAATACCACTACTTTATCAGTAGCTACTACTTTTATTATATAAGCACCTTTTGCGAGATAATTAATATCGAGAGTTGAAACACCATCTACATTTACTACATCTACAAGTTGACCCGCAGCGTTATAAATTTCAATAGATTCAGCATCGCCAAACACAACTACATTTTCATTGTTCACATATACACTATTTTCATCACTCTCAACTCCTTCTACACCTGCCCCTTCGCCACGATAGTAAGCCGAGATTGTTATCCAATCGGTATTAGCAGAGCCTTCCATAGTCGCATATTTACCTTGAACACGAATGTAGTAAAGTTTATCCTTTTCGAGCAATTTATTATTTACCTTCATTTCACCAGCTTTTACAGATGTAGCCCAAGTTCCAGCTGCACATTCTTCAATATAACGATTGCGACCAAATGATGAAGAACTTGACATTTCAATTCTCACGCTTTTCACTCCTTCATTATATGAAATATGAATGAAGTCTTCAGAATAAAAATCACCACCATCTTTAGGGAATGCGAACTCCATTTCTCCTGGGATTACTTCAAGTGTTGTAAACGCTACTGTTTCGGTATATTTTTGTTCTCCAGCATTTTCATAAGCTAATCTCACATAATAAGTAGTGCAACCACCAAGCACCGCTTCTGGCACTGAGTAAGAACCCCCATTGCATTCAGCTGCATGGACCATACTTGCTTCAGTAAATTCAGATTTCGTTGCGATTTCTACTGTTACTTTACGATTAGGAATATTCCATACAATAGTTGGTGTGAGTGAAACACCTGTTGCTCCATTTTCAGGAGTAGTGATTTCAAATGTTGTTGCAGTAAATGATTGAGCCGCTGAAACACCGTCATTATAACCATTACCACAAGCACGCACACGCCAATAGATTTTTTGATTAGGAATCTTTTCAAAAACTGTTGATAGACAAGATGTAGTATTACATTCCATTGTATAAAGCAATGATTTAAACTCTGCATCAGTTGCAATTTCAAGAATGTAGTTAGTTGCATTTTCCACCTCACTCCACTTGAATTCAATAGGCAATTCTACTTCTGCACCTTCAGCTGGGAATGTCAACACTGGTGCTTCCATATCTTTTGCCGCCACACCTGCAAACATTGGTGCATATTCATTACCATAACGGTCAAGCACACACACTGCATAGTTGTAACCACTTTGCTTATCTGATGGGATTGCATAAGTAGTAGCATAAGAAGTTCCTAATAGATATTCAGGATCTTTAGCAAAGTTTTCAATAGCAACTTCATTAGGAATTGCATATACAGTGTAACGCACATTATCATAGCCAATCCAGTTCAAGTTATTACCACTCCGGCTCAAGTCTTTTACATTTCCTGGATTATAACCTGGTTTCCAAGTCATCGCAGGCACAAGAGCTTGAGTATTGAACACTGATTTTTTTAAGTAGTGAGCAAATAATGGAGCTGTTTTGTAAAGATATTTACAAGAATAGAAAATAGCACCAGGAGCACCATCTTTTGAGCATGAACGATTAAGGCGCACCTCATTAGCAAATTCTTCAAACGATGTGCTATTAGGACCTGAAGCCTTCACCTCGTTCAATCCATCAGCAATAGTTGCCTCACGCATTGACATTGTAGTAGATTTGCTTGATGCAGTCAATGAAGAGATAGAGTGACTTGTGTAGAAGTGACGATTATATTTTGCTGCAATGTCAGCCCACCATGGAGTAACGATTGAGAAGTCGGCAGCAGAGTAACCAATAGTCCAATATACTTGTGGAGAGATATAGTCAAGTGAATGGTTAGCAATCCAAGCAATAGGATCAGAATAAATATCATTGTATTGCCAGTCACTACCCGATGGGCAAGGAGTGATACCATATTTAGCAGCATGAGCTTGTGTTGTACATGAAACTCCAGCTGGAGAAATACCAAAGCGCACCCAAGGTTTCTCTTCTTGAATCATATTATATACAGCATCGACCATGCGATTTACATTGTCGCGGCGCCAATCACCATGTGACAACTTGCCACCAGCCTCAACATAAGCTGCATATTGCTCACCATCGCCACTTTCATTGGTAGGAGTACCACTTAGATAGAAATAGTCGTCAAACAATACACCATCAATATCATAGTTTTGTACGATTTCACGAATTACTCTAACGATTTGATCAGTTACTTCTTGAAGACCTGGGTTTAGAATACTTGCCCCATTAACATCAAGCAACCATTCGGGGTGAGTTTTACGATAATCGGTATCTAATGTCCATTGACCGACTTGTGACTCATAACGATATGGGTTCACCCATGCATGACATTCCATACCACGTTTGTGACATTCTTCAACAATCCATTCCAATGGATCCCAACCTGGATCCATACCACGACTTGACACCAAGTCGCTTGACCATGGTTCGTAGCTTGATTTATACATCGCATCACAACGACTACGCACTTGGAAGTTGATAGCATTCATGTTGTTTACTTGCAATGAGTCGAGCAATCGAGTCATTGATGCTTTTTGCTTGTCGATTTGTGATGTATTTCCTGTAGAAGAAACCACATTATCGGGCCAGTCAAGACGCCACACCGTAGCAACCCATGCACTACGCATCTCGCGTTTCACAGGTGCATCAGCAGCATTAATTGCAGGCACTGAGAAGAGAAGAGCCAACAGACACAATACTGTTGATTGATAGAATTTTGAAAACATAAATTTATATAAAATTGGTTTGTTAATAATCATTGATTTATTCAACCCACAAAGATACACATTAATATGGTTAAAATTCTTAAATTTACATATAATAATGTGATAGATAGCAAAAATCAGCAATAAAAACCACAAATTGGCACAATCTAAAAACTTTTCACTAACTTTGCAATATAAATAATTCTATTTCAAAATTTCAATAGTAAAAAGATATGTCAATCGTTCAAGAAGGAAAGAAAGTGGCAATGTGTAGCGACCATGCTGGCTACGAACTCAAATGCATCATTCAAGGTTATCTTGAATCACAAGATGTTGAATACACCGATTTCGGAACTCACAGCACCGACAGCTGCGACTATCCCGATTTTGCTCACCCATGTGCTGAAGCAATCGAAAAAGGCGAATGTTTCCCTGGCATCGCTATGTGTGGTAGTGGCAATGGTATTCAAATGACTCTCAACAAGCATCAAGGCATTCGTGCAGCTCTTTGTTGGACTGTAGAATTGGCACAACTTGCTCGTCAACACAATGACGCTAACGTGCTCGTTCTTCCTGCTCGTTTCATCGAACCATCACTTGCTCTTGCAATTGTTGACGCATTCCTCAACACCGAGTTCGAAGGTGGCCGTCACGTAAACCGTGTAAACAAAATTGCAGTAAAATAATAACACCTACAATACATATTGAGTGTGTCAAACATAAGCTTTGGCACACTCATTTTTAATTAAAAACACACTACTATGAAACCTCGAAAGAAAAACTCTAAACGCACAATTTCTCTCAACGACTACCTCAAAGCATCAAGAATAGGCAGTCGCGAAGCCGAAAAAGAATTAAAAGGGCCTGGTTTTCATGCTGTGAATCGCGTTCACATCTCTAAGAAAACCTACACCCGCAAACTCAAACATAAAGGGATTGGCGTATAACCAATAATTGTGATTAATTCTTATTCAAAATTATCAACGCAGCAATTACACCTGGAATCCACCCCAAACATGTAAGTATAAGCACTATTAAAATAGAACCACAACCACAATCATACACTGCAAGTGGTGGGAAAATTATTGATAATATTACTCTAAATACCGACATAAATTATTAATTTTGTGTGTTATTTATTACAACAACAAATATAGCACAAAAATTTCTCTTTACAATATAATCTTATGGTTGATTATGCTCTTTTAGACCGTTTTGAGTCTCAATTAGTTGACGAGATGCTTCGCATCACTACTTCGCGCATGTTGCTCGAAGGCACTTTGCTATCATCTGAAGATATCGACTATCGTTGGCACGAACTTGCCCCTGAATATATGGTTGACGCCACAAAAGAGATTGCGCAATACCCCACCGTCGCTGTGGCTTGGGCAGGATACCTCGGCATGGCTGTTGCCAATGGTTGGGATAAAGATTGGGCAAGCACTCAAAAGGCTACATATCAATCATTTTATGGAGCCGACGGATTTGATGACATGGACGAGCATATCATTCGCGACATCATTGGTCTACCCCTTGAAAGCGACAATGCACAATGGATAGAAAAGGCCATCAGAGTGTGTGCTCAAACAGCTGTTTCACGCATTCGCCACGAAGGAATTGAACCCCAAAGCCCCATGGCATTTCATGTGTTTTCTCGCGCCGTGAAAACGATGTATCGCATAGGCGCCGCAATGGAATTAAAGCGACTTGGATATAAATTTGAAAAAATAGGTACCACATTTGAATCTTAACCCATTATAGCGGGCATAAATTCTCAATACACTACCACCTATTCTCAATTAAAATTTTTATCTTTGTAATTTGAAACAATAACTATATGGAGATTAAGCCAAAATCAATATTTCGACGTGGCGCTGAAGATGGTGCCAAGTTTGGCATATACCTCAGTGTCTTGTTTATTTTTGTGGCATATTCCCTCAATGTTCCACTTTTGGGATATTTGTCGACCTTCATGGCGTTGGGTGTACCTGTTTATGCTTATATTACACTAAGTAAAGGGTATCGTGAAAATGGTTGCTTCTACACATTCGCTGAAATGTGGACCTATGGCATTGTACTCTTTGCGTGTGGCGCATTGATTATGGCTATGACAATTGTGGTATATACCTCATGGATTAACCCTGAATTTATATACGAACAATGCCAAATTGCCATCGAAGCATACAAATCTCTAAACAATCCTATGGCAACAGAGATTGTGTCAACTCTTGAGAAGGTTATGGAACAAAATCTCTTACCTTCGCCCACTCAACTCGCTGGGAACTTATTCTCATTTAGCGTATTTAGTGGATCAATCCTCACAATAATCATCACGCCAATCATTAGATATTTCAATAACAGAATGAAGCGTAATGGCAATTCAATTAAGCAATAAAACATTACAATAATATGGATATTTCGGTAATCGTCCCCCTCTACAATGAAGCAGAATCACTTCCCGAATTAGAAGCATGGATTCGTCAAGTGATGTCGGAAAACAATTTCAGTTATGAAATCATCTTTATCAATGATGGTAGCACCGATAATTCATGGCAAGTAATTCGTTCTTTGCAAAAGAACAACCCTGCTGTTAAAGGTGTATGCTTCCGTCGCAACTATGGTAAATCGCCCGCTCTTAACACTGGTTTTGCAAGAGCACAAGGTGATGTGGTTATCACTATGGACGCCGACCTTCAAGATAGTCCCGACGAAATTCCCGAACTTTATCGCATGATAACCGAAGATGGTTATGACTTAGTGTCAGGGTGGAAACAAAAACGCTACGACCCACTATCAAAGACAATCCCTACCAAGCTTTTCAATGCTACAGCACGCAAAGTAAGTGGAATTCACAACCTTCACGACTTCAACTGTGGGTTGAAAGCTTATCGCAATAAGGTCGTAAAACACATTGAGGTGTATGGCGACATGCATCGTTATATTCCATATCTTGCAAAACTCGCTGGATTTAACAAAATTGGCGAAAAAGTGGTACATCACCAAGCACGCAAATATGGTTCAACCAAGTTTGGTCTTGACCGTTTTGTAAATGGATATCTCGACCTCGCTACGTTGTGGTTTACTGGCAAATTCGGAGTTAAACCTATGCATTTCTTCGGTTTGCTCGGTAGTCTTATGTTTATTTTAGGATTCTTTTCTGTAATCATTGTGGGTGCTATGAAACTTTACAACATGTATAGTGGCAATACTTATCACCTCGTTACAGATTCTCCCTACTTCTATCTCTCTCTCACTACAATGCTTCTCGGCACACAATTATTCCTCACTGGATTTATTGGCGAACTTGTAGTGCGCAACTCTCATCGTCGCAACGACTATGAAATCGAAGAGGAATTGAATCTTAAAAACAACTAAATAGCTCACTATATGGCATTCAATACGCTCGCTCTCAATAGATACTCATGTCGTAATTTCAATCGCAATAAAGCAGTTGACCGCGACACCTTATTGGCAATTCTCGAGTCGGCTCGCCTTGCGCCATCGGCTTGCAACCGTCAACCTTGGGTATTTGTTGTAGTCGACGATTTATGCGATGTATCGTTGCGTAATGCCGTGATAGAAAGTTATAATCGCGAATGGGCAAAGAGTGCACCAGCATATATCATCGCATGTGGCAACCACAATGAAGCATGGCATCGTCAAGCCGACGGCAAAGACCACACCGACGTTGACCTTTCAATTGCCATTGAGCATATATGCCTTGCAGCAACCGACCATGGATTAGGCACATGCTGGGTGTGTAACTTTGATGCTGCCACCTTATCGAAAAAACTCAACATTCCTTCTCACATAGAACCAATTGCAATAATTCCAATCGGTTATCCAACCGAAGACTCTACTATTGCGCCAAAAGTAAGAAAAAACATTGACGAGATTGTAAAATGGGAAAGTTTCTAAACTACATAGTAATTTCATTGTTATTGACATGCTCTTTGGCATTAAAATCATGCTCAAATGATGGATGCACTGAAAACCAAAGCAGCATACCTTTAGCAGGTTTTTACTCGGCTGAAACTGGCGAGTCTATCGCCATGAGCATGCTTGAGGTGTATGGTATAGGTGCCCCCGATAACACATCGCTTACTGATAAAAACAACCCCATAAAGCAAGTATATCTTCCACTTCGTGCTACTCAAAACAACACTGCATTTTTAATCCATTATGGCGAATATGGCGATGCTGTTGAGTACAACGACACAATATGGATTGACTACAATACAACACCATATTTTGCATCAGAAGAATGTGGCGCTATATTCCGTTACGAAATCACTGATATTCGCCACTCCGATATATCTATAGACTCAATCGAAGTCGTTGACCCCGTTATCACAAATGTTGATGTGGAACGCATTAAAATATATTTCAAAACCTATTAAACAATCCCACAATGCGACATTCCATACTAATCATAACATTCTTGATGATGACAATCGGAGGCTATGCTCAACGACGCATAAATCCAGTTGAGACTCCTGCTTCGCAAACACAAGCTGTAAACCTCAACCCAAAGGATACAACAGAAGCTCCCGACCCTTCAAAAATGCCCAATCTTATCCATTTCCACGATGAGAAAGGAAATATAGTATATGTCGACACTGTTACAGGCAAAGAATTTATCGACTCTACAGCAATAAAAAAGGTAGACAAACTTAAATATCCGCTACTCGACGATGTGACTATCGGATTGAACGTGTGGGATCCTATTGTAAGAGCATTTGGTGGCGACTACGGATTGGTCGATGTTTGGGCTGAATTGAGTCTATATAATCGCATTAAACCTGTGGTTGAACTTGGCATAGGACAAGCCTATCACATCCCCTCCGACAGTTCCTACACCTATAAGAGCAATGTTGCCCCCTATTTCAAGGTTGGTGTAAACTATAATTTTCTATACAATAAAGCAAAAGAAAATCAAATTTATGCTGGTGTAAGATATGGCATTACCCCATTCTCATTTGAGGTTGACGATGTAAAAATCAGCAACTCTTATTGGGGCGAGAGTCTTACCACATCAGTCCCCAAACAATCATCTATTGCTGGTTATGGCGAGGTATTATTGGGGCTCAAGGTTCAAATCCACAAGCAATGGTCACTCGGTTGGGCATTCAAATATCGCATGCTCCTCCACGAAAGCAAGTGTGAATATGGCAATCCTTGGTATATCCCTGGATTTGGCTCTCGCAACAACTCTCTCGCTGGAGCATTTAATGTAATGTACACAATTCCTTTAGGCAAAAAGAAAGCAAAATCAACTACCTCACAGGCTGTTGAAAATGAAACAAAGTCCACCAAACAATAACACAATGGCAACAAAAAATATCATAATCATCGGTGCTTCTTCGGGTTTAGGCAAAGAGGCAACTCGTAAATTTGCCCAAATGGGATATACAATTGGCATTGCAGCTCGCAATATTGATGCACTAAACGAATTACAAAAGGAGTATCCTCAATCAATCGTTGCTACCTCACAAATTGATGTTACAGCTCCCGATGCTGGCGAAAAATTGCTTGCACTTATTGAAAAAACTGGTGGAGTTGACACCCTACTCCTTGCATCAGGAATCGGAAATCAAAACCCCTCACTCGACACATCTATTGAACTCAATACCGTTAAAACCAACGTATTTGGATTCACCCAAATAGTAGACACTGCGTTCAACTATTTCCGTAGTCGTTCACACAAAGAGGTTCCAGGACAAATTGCCGTTATCTCGTCGATTGCAGGCACTATGGGACTTGGCATTGCTCCCTCATATAGCGCAACAAAACGCTACCAACGACATTATATTGATGCACTTGAACAACTCGCACACTTCGAAAAAGTAAACGTCATATTTACTGATATTCGTCCCGGATTTGTCGACACTCCACTTCTTCGCAACAGCAAAAAATTCCCTATGCTTATGAGTGTTGATTATGCAACGCCACGCATTGTCAAAGCAATCATAAAAAAGAAGCGCATTGCCATCATCGACTGGCGTTGGCGATTAGTCGTTGCATTCTGGCTTCTTATACCTCGTTGCATTTGGCAATACATCCCCGCAAAATAACAAGTTACCGCATATTTATGCAACAACCCCTACCCACAACATAGGCATTTTCTATATTTACTAAAATTGTAACATACACTATTGTATCATACAATTTGAATCGTTTGATCTGTTATAGCCAAGCCTTTCACTATTCTACAATTTTAGGCATCGCTATTTGCAATTTTTCGCCACAAAAGCACTATTTTTGCAGTTGATTATGACAATGTATAGTGCAACATCGGCAAAGGCGAGTGAATTTATTCACGATGGCGAAATATGGGCTACTCTTGAGTATGCCTCGGCGCATCGTGATGATATTTCTCTTGCCAATGAGATTCTTGACAAGGCCTCTCAAGGTAAGGGGCTAAATCATCGAGAGGCAATGATGTTGCTCGAATGTAATGATGCCGAAATCGTGAATCGCATCTATTCGCTTGCGCGCGATATAAAGCAACGCATTTATGGCAATCGCATTGTGATGTTTGCTCCACTATATTTGTCAAACTATTGCGTAAATGGGTGTGTTTATTGTCCTTACCACGCTAAAAATAAAACTATTCCTCGTCGCAAACTATCACAAGAGGAGATTCGTCGCGAAGTGATTGCTTTGCAAGATATGGGACACAAACGATTGGCCCTTGAAGCGGGCGAGCACCCTACTATCAACTCCATTGAATACATTCTTGAATCAATCGACACTATTTACTCTATCCGTCATCGCAATGGTGCAATACGCCGTGTAAACGTAAATATTGCAGCCACAACGGTCGATAATTACCGACGACTTCGCGATGCTGGAATAGGTACTTATATCCTTTTTCAAGAGACCTACAATCGTGCAGAGTATGAACGTCTGCACCCCACCGGACCTAAAAGCGATTGGGTATATCACACCGAAGCGATGGACCGAGCAATGCAAGGGGGTATTGACGATGTGGGAATAGGCGTATTGTTTGGATTATACAACTATCGTTACGACTTTGTTGGACTATTGATGCATGCCGAACATCTTGAAGCAACCTATGGAGTAGGTCCTCACACCATCAGCGTGCCTCGTATTCGTCCTGCCGACGATATCAATCCCGAAGACTTCCCCAATGCTGTAACCGACGAGGTGTTCCGTCGCATCGTGGCCATTCTTCGCATTGCTGTGCCATATACTGGAATGATTGTATCAACACGCGAGTCACAACAATGCCGCGAATTGGTGCTTGATGTGGGAGTGTCACAACTTAGTGGAGGTTCACGCACAAGCGTGGGAGGATATGCAGACACGAGCATTGATACAGATAAATCTGCCCAGTTTGATATTGACGATAATCGCACACTCGATGAGATTGTTGCATGGTTGTTGCAACTCGGATATATCCCTAGCTTTTGTACGGCATGCTATCGCGAGGGACGCACTGGCGATCGTTTTATGTCGCTTGCCAAGAGAGGTATGATTGGCAACTGTTGTGCACCAAATGCCCTTATGACACTTCGCGAATATATTGAAGATTATGCATCTCCCCTATCTCGACAGCTCGGACTCGACATGATTGCTCGTGAGGTAAACAATATTACCTCCGAAAAAATACGACAAAAAACCATCTCACGCCTCAACGACATCGCCAATGGCAAACGCGACTTTAGATTTTAATCATTGTTGTTTATTATGAATCTAACTCCTACATCTAAACGTGTGCATATAGCTTTCTTTGGGCGATGCAATAGTGGCAAATCGTCGCTTATAAATGCGTTGACTGGTCAAGAGGTGGCGATTGTATCATCGGTTGCTGGCACTACCACTGACCCCGTGTCAAAACCTATCGAATTGCCAGGCGTAGGAGCTACCATACTAATTGACACTCCTGGGCTTGATGACAATACAATTTTAGGGGAACAACGTAAGGCACAGACTCTGAAAACGCTCAACAAAACCGACATTGCTGTCGTTCTATTTAACGATATTGACACCTCTGTTGAAGAAGCATTAATCGAGCAACTTAAAGCACGCGAAATATCTATTATCGGTGTCATTTCAAAGTGCGAGGAGTGGCAAGATATTTCTTCATTTTCGTCAAAAATCGCCGAAACTTTCAATATTCAACCCATTGCATTGAGCGCTTCAACTGGGAAAGGACTCAACCTACTATTAACCCAATTAGCAACACTATCGCACCAAGAACCACGCCTCATCACCGAAGGTCTTTGCAACAGTGGCGATATGGTGGTCCTCGTGATGCCACAAGATGCACAAGCACCAAAAGGGCGATTGATAAAACCTCAAGTAGAGGTAATTCGCGAACTTTTAGACCGAGGTTGCAATACCCTTTGCACCACTCCCGAAGGACTTAAAGCATCGCTCAACACATTAAACGCTCCACCTCAACTCATCATCACCGACTCGCAAGTATTTGCTTCGGTTAACACTGTTGTCGAGGATATGGGTAATAATACTCCCATTACCTCTTTCTCTATCCTTTTTGCTCGCTATAAAGGGGATATCAACACATTTATCGAGGGGGCAAAGAAACTCCAAACACTCTCACCCTCTTCACGCATTTTGATTGCCGAGGCATGTAGCCATATCCCACAAAATGAAGATATAGGCCGAGTGAAACTCCCTCGTATGCTTCGCAATCGCATAGGCGAAGGATTGCATATTGATATTGTTGGGGGTAACGATTTCCCTACCGACTTATCGCAATATGACCTTGTGATACATTGTGGAGCGTGCATGTTCAATCGTCGCCATGTAATGAGCCGAGTAGCACAAGCAAAAGCCCAAAATGTAGCCATTACCAACTACGGCATCGCCCTCGCCACCCTCACAGGCATAATTGAAAAAGTGGTGTATTAGTTACGCTTTTTTCTTGACTAATTTCTTGAGATAGATGGTATCGGAAACTGTAGTTGGGAGTATGAAATAGCGATATCCACGATAAGAATATGTCTCGTATGGCAATGCAGTTTTGCTGTCAGACGATTGAAATGGCATATAGTTATCCTGCGTTTTCTCAATCCTACCCAATTTATACTTATCGTCAATTGCAACAACCTTAAATTCAAATCCTCGCGGATCTACTATCGTTTGCGCATATTGCAAACTATCAAGATACTCTGCTATTACTTTTACTGGGTAGGGAATAGCATTAATGATATTATTCGACTTGCGATTGTCCCAACCCATGCGCGACAATCCACGTTTGGTATATCCATCAAATAACAGATGTAACGATTGATTAGCAAGTGGATCGGGAGCATACATCTCAGCAAGGAGTCTTACGATTTTACTATCGCTATTATAATTTGCATTTGACGCATCAGCTATAATTACTTTAGATTTTTCTCCAAGTTGCTCCATCACCTTGGAATGTATTTCATAGGTGTTTTTTCGCAATACAAATCCAGCTACAAAAATTGCTATTAGTGAGCACGCCATTACCACCGTTGATATCACCTTAAATAGTCTGTTTTGCTCCCAACTTGTGATTACTCTTCCCAACACTATTATTGAGAATATTGATGGACAAAACAACTGACGCACTGAAGTAAATGTGAATACTGCCAATAGCAATGATACCACGATAGCAATTAAATAGAATGCGTTGTCGCGAATTATACTCACTGCCCTCTTGCGTTTTATTAGTAGCAACACAACTAATAATATGAGCAGTAACACGATTGCCGAGGCTGAAACACCCTCTAACAACGCTTCGCTCTTGCGCATGATGCTTTCAATGGTAAATCCTCCACCTTGTGCGGCATGACACCAGTTGCCAGGAGCAAACACACAAATTGCACTTCCCACAAAGAAACTCACTATCATCGTAATCGACAACGCATTAATCTTCTTAAGATTAAACATTGCCATTATAAATAGCGCAACGCTTATGGGCAAAGTATAACTTTCTTGCAAGGACCCCACAATTATAGCACCTATACAACCAAAGATATAATAACGCCATCGATGCATATCGGAGGCATGTATAGTTGTTGACTTTTTAAGCATTAAAAGGAATGTCAAATATACCACTGCAGTCCACATATAATTTATGGCAAATGCCACTAAACTAAGCATTACCGTTCCAGGCGCTGGCACACATGTCCACAACAAAAATAGTGTGAGCAGGTAGACATATCCACTCCTTGCCGACCGTTGTGGGACAATAAATCGCACTACTATAAGCAACAGTAATCCAAACATTATTGCATTGGCAATGTTAAATTTATTCATTCCTGCTATTGCTGTAAAGTAATGGGTAGCAGTATGAACCAAGAAACGGCCATTGGTAGTGATATAATGGTTTGCTTGAGTTGTGAAACAATCTTTTACGTTTTCAATCATCGGACCATCTCCCTTATGCAATGAAGTATCGGCAAACATATAACCAAGGTCATCGCCCAATGATATTGAATATTGGCCTAAAATCCAAAAAGTTACAATGGCAAATAGGAACCACCCTATCGTCTTTTTATTTGATTGTTTCATTATTCTAATAATTCTAATATTATACGACACAAAGTTATAAAAAAATCACAACAAAACAGACGAGCATTCCTTTGAAAGGAATGCTCGTCGTAGAATATCTATATTCTTTGTTATAGCGAGATTAGAATTCGCAGTTGTTTGGAGTACGTGGGAATGGAATCACGTCGCGAATGTTGGTCATACCTGTTACGAACAACAATAGACGTTCAAATCCAAGGCCGAAACCTGCATGAGGTACAGTACCGAAACGACGAGTGTCGAGATACCACCACATATCTTTCATTGGGATATTCATCTCTTCGATGCGACCCATAAGTTTGTCGTAGTTTTCTTCACGCACACTACCACCGATGATTTCTCCAATTTGTGGGAACAATACGTCGGTACCTTGTACTGTTTTACCATCTTCGTTAAGCTTCATATAGAATGCTTTGATATCCTTAGGATAGTCGGTCATGATGACAGGTTTCTTGAAGTGTTCCTCTACGAGGTAACGTTCATGTTCGCTCGCAAGGTCACAACCCCAATATACAGGGAATTCAAATTGTTTACCGTTCGCGATAGCTTCTTCAAGAATCTTGATACCTTCAGTGTAAGGCAAACGAATAAACTCAGTAGCAACAACCTCTTTAAGACGATCAATCAAACCTTTATCAATCATATTGTTGAGGAACTCAAGGTCATCTTTACAATTTTCAAGAGCCCAATTGATACAATATTTGATGAAGTCTTCTTCAATATCCATAAGGTCGCCAAGATCAGCAAATGCTACTTCAGGCTCAATCATCCAGAACTCAGCCAAGTGGCGAGGAGTATTTGAATTTTCAGCACGGAATGTAGGACCAAATGTATAGATTGAACCGAGTGCAGTTGCAGCCAACTCACCTTCGAGCTGACCTGACACAGTAAGACTTGCTTGTTTGCCGAAGAAGTCATCATCATAGATGATTGAACCATTTTCGTCTTTCTTCAAGTCGTAGAGGTTCTTAGTTGTTACTTGGAACATTTGACCAGCACCTTCGCAGTCAGAAGCTGTGATGATAGGTGTGTGGAAATAGAAGAAACCGTGGTCATGGAAATATTTGTGAATAGCAATAGCCATGTGGTGACGAATGCGAAACACTGCACCAAAAGTGTTTGTGCGTGGACGCAAGTGAGCCTTTTCACGAAGGAATTCCATTGTGTGACCCTTCTTTTGCATTGGATAAGTTTCAGGGTCAGCAGTGCCATAAATTTCAAGAGTTTCTGCTTGAATTTCTGCACTTTGACCTTTACCCATTGACTCAACGAGTTGACCAATTACATGGATACTAGCACCTGTAGTGATAGGTTTCAATGCCTCTTCGTCAAACTTAGCCATATCAAAAACGATTTGAATGTTTTTGATAGTTGAGCCATCGTTAAGTGCTACGAATTGCACATGTTTGTTACCACGACGACTACGCACCCAACCTTTTACGCTCACTTGTTGACCAATGAGCTCGGGAGCGAATATATCTACGATTTTTGTTCTTTTCATTGTAAGAATATGTATTTACTTTTTAATTATTCAAATGAACCCATTTTCAAGAAATTAACCTCTTCTTGAGTGAGGTAACGCCAACGACCACGAGCGAGGTTTTTCTTTGTAAGACCTGCAAAATATACGCGATCGAGTTTAGTTACATGATAACCAAGTGATTCGAATATACGACGCACGATACGGTTGCGACCTGAGTGGATTTCGATACCTGCTTGGTTGCGATCTTTTTCAGTAGCATAGCTGATAGCATCTGCATGAATAGGACCATCTTCAAGTTCGATACCGTCGGCAATACGTTGCATATCCTCTTCTGCGATATCTTTGTCACACCACACATGATAGATTTTTTTCTTCACATATTTAGGGTGAGTCAATTTTGAAGCGAGGTCACCGTCGTTAGTGAGCAACAACACACCTGTTGTGTTGCGGTCAAGACGACCTACTGGGTAAATGCGTTCATTGCAAGCACCCTTCACGAGATCCAAAACAGTTTTACGACCATTAGGATCATCGCTTGTTGTAACCACATCTTTTGGTTTATTGAGAAGGATATAGCATTTGCTTTCGAGTGCCACTACTTTTTCATCATATTCCACAACATCGTTGTGTGAAATTTTTGTACCCAATTCAGTAACAACTACACCATTTACCAAAACCAAACCTTGTTGAATCAATTCGTCAGCTTCGCGGCGTGAGCAGATACCTGCATTAGCCATAAATTTATTAAGACGAATTTGTTCATTTGGATCGGGTATAGGCATTTCATATTCAATGCGTTTAGGGCGTGGAGTAAAGCTCTTACCCTTGCTTGGCATGATGCCTTGATTTGGGTTTTGTTTTTTGCGACGTTGGTTAGGATTTGGACGGCCTTGACCTTGGCGATATCCACCTTGGTTATTATAACCTCCTTGATTGTAACCACCTTGGTTGTTGTATCCGCCTTGATTGTTATAACCACCTTGTTGACGGTTATTGTTGTAACCACCTTGACGATAATTATTTTGACGATAACCACCTTGGTTATAGCCTCCTTGATTGTAACCACCTTGACGATAGTTGTTTTGACGATAGCCTCCTTGGTTGTAGCCTTCGCTTTGTTCTCCTTCTACAGGAGCATTATATTGGCGTTGTTGGTAATTATTGTTGTAGCGATTGTTGTTATAGCCACCTTGACGATAGTTGTTATTATAACCACCTTGGTTGTTATAACGGTTGTAACCACCTTGTTGACGATTGTTGTAAGGTCTTTGTGAATATTGACGTTCACCTTGATATTCCGAGTCATTCGATGACGAAAAGTCTGACGAATATCCCACTTTTTCAAAACGAGCAGTATTTTCTTGCCCTTCAAAAGATGTCATTCCACGATTTTCTCCAATTCTTGGTCTTTTTGGTTTCTTTTCGATATTATCCATAAATTTCAATAAAATACTTAAAGCCTCGCGGCCATTATTTTTTCTTCTTTATTAATACAAAAAAAGGTTATGTTTTGTTTACTTATTGCCTATATAAATACACCCTACAAAGGGTAAATACACACTTTGTTAATTATTGTGCAAAATTACACGAATATTTGCAGTTTTACAACAAAAAAACACACTTTTCCAATCCGTTTTCAACAAAAATAGATTTTTTGTCTACAAATAGAGCGAAATCATTGCTAATTTGTTGATTACAACTGCATCAGTAGGAACATTTACCCCATTTTCATCTCCCAATGGAGTGAAATAAATTGCACTCCATCCAGCATTAATTCCTCCAGCAATATCAGCGTCGGGATTATCCCCAATTATCACTGCTTCTTGAGCGATAGCACCTGCTTTTTCGAGCGCATAGTCAAAAATTCTTCGGTTGGGTTTATTCACGCCTAAATCATCACTTAACACCACTGCATCAAAATAATGTTCAATTTGCGACGATTGTAATTTGCGATATTGCACCTCATGAAATCCGTTGCTAATCAACCCTATTTTATACCCTTTATCCTTAAGGTATTGCAACATTTCACGAGCGCCCTCCACAAGTCGTGTTTTTGTGCCGAGTATTGAGAGATATTTAGGATCCATCTCTTGAGCTTTTGTCATTAACCCCTCTTGGGGATAACCTGCATCGGCAAGCACTTTGCGAAAACGCTCCACTTGCAAATACTCCTTGGTGATTTTTCCTTCATTATACAAAGGCCATAGGCTATGGTTATACTCAAGATATTTTTCGCGCCAATCATCGACCGACTCAAAATATTTTTCAAGGCCCTCAAGTTCATACATCTCACCAAGAGTTTCCCATGAATTGACACGGAAATCCCACACAGTATCATCAAGGTCAACCCACACCCATTTAATATTCGTCATCATGCAGCAATAATAGGAATATACCAAAATAAAATCGGCTGTCTTCGTTATGAAGACAGCCTTTTGTCGTTGTGGGCGTTGACGGATTCGAACCGCCGACCCTCTGCTTGTAAGGCATCTTCCAATCAACCACAACCAATTGGTTAATAATATTTTAATTTCTCTCTATTTTACTTCTTCACACAAACTTCACACATTATCGTAATTTTGCCTAGTTTCATAATCGATTCCATTTTTAATTAGAATCTCCTTTAATGCAAAATTCTCGTGCAATAAACGCGTTAAATCTTTTCGCAATTCATCAACTTGTGAGTTTAGAAAATCATTTCTATCTTGTAAGCGTTCAATGCGAGATAAAGCCTCGGTCTCATTTGCATTCTTTGCTTCTGTCATCTTCTCCATTACTCCAACAAACTTTTCAAAAATAGCACTATCGTTAATTATGCTATTTGTATTGTCAGACTGAGATTTTTGCATATTACTACCGCCTACATCTTCTATGTAATATATGTCTATATTCTCTATGTCGAATATCTCAATTATCTTATCCAACTTTTCAGGAGGCAATGGACTTCTACCTCTTTCAATATTAGATAAAAAACTCTGCTTTACCCCTAGCTTCTCTGCCAAATCTTTTTGACTGACGCTATGGTCTGAGCGTATTTTTGCTAAATCTACTCGTTGCATTTTAGTTATATTCAATAAATATATTAGTTATATTTGTTGTAATATTCAATAAAATAATTTAACTTTGCTCTTGTTATTATCGTTTTTAACCAAATCAATAAGTATTTTTATTTATGCAAAAATAATAATTCTTGCTGATATAACAAAATATTTATTGATATAATTTAATATTATTATGTCATATAGTTTTAAGGAACTTTATCAATTAGAAAAGAAGAAGCCCACAGCGGGGCAAATATTCATCGAAAGAATTGCAGAGATTACATGTAGACAACCTGCAACAATACGAATGTGGCTCAATGGTACTCAATTCCCTAACGACACTGCCATAAAAGCCATTGCAAAAGAACTTAATGTAGAGGAAGAATCTCTTTTCCCTGATAAAAAAGCTATGTTATGATAACAAGTACCGAACCACAAGTGGCGATTAACGGCAGATATTCAATTAAAGATACCTGTAAGGCTTTATCCATATCAAGAGAAACTTTAAGAAGGTATACCTATGCAGGACATATCAAGTGTGGCTTTCGCAGGAATACAGCTCGCAAATTCTACCTCGGGAGTGAAATTTTGCGTTTCTGGAAAGCACAATTATAATATGTGTAAGATTAATTATGAAAGGTTGGATTAATCTTCATCGGGATATTACAAATCATTGGATTTGGCATAATCCACGCCATTTTCGCTGGTGGGTACTTTTGTTACTTATGGCTCAATGGGAACCGAGAAAAGTTATTTTTGGCAAAACCATGGTTCAATTACAACGAGGACAAATTTGCACCTCAATAAGATTTCTCGCCAGACAAATGGACGCTTGCAGTCATACAACCATAACATTTTTGAACAGTTTGGAAGAGGCTGAAATGATTCGTCGTATTTCCAACTCGCAAATGACAATAATAACCATTACAAATTATGACAAATACCAGTTAAATGAAACCAATAAAAAGAACCGTAAGGAACGCAAAGTAAAACAAGAAATGCAACAGATTAGAGAAGATAATAAAAAAGAAATTAAAAATAATTCTTCAACTATATTCACGCGTGATGAAAATCAATTTATTATAGAAATTGAATCATCTGCCGATTTCTTTGAAAGCGTTGCAGAAAACTTAGATTGCGATATAATCCAAGTTAGAGAACTTTTCTCTGAATTTGTTTCTGAAATCAAGTTAATAGGTAAGTCCCATTCCGATATAGTTGATTTCAAGAAACATTTTCTAAATTGGTCTCGCAAAAGAACCCAAAATGAAGAAAACAACAAACAACACCATAATGGAACAATCGAAAATGATAAATATGCAGCTCGTAAAGGAAATAGAATCATTGCTAAAAAATCGAAAGAGTATGGAGAGTCGTTTTAGGTTTAATTTGTCATTAGAATCTGCAATAGTTCTACTTACAGCATCATATAAAGTTGAAGTTGAACGACGACAACGGGAATTTTCCCTTGATGATAATACTCAGTCCAATCTTTATCGTTTAGCTCAATACATTACAGCCCAAACGCCCAGGTTTGGTGTTATGTTGTGCGGCACTTGTGGGAATGGCAAATCTACTCTTATGTATGCTTTTCAACAAGCATTAAATTTTCTTGCAGACAAAAATCATTTTGATTTTATGGGAAATCAGTTCAAGCCCAAAATGACAATATATGATTCTTATGAGCTGTCTCAATTAGCACGAGACATCAAAGAATTTACCTTAATCAAAAATAAGCCCTTATTAGGAATTGACGATCTTGGCAACGAGCCTGTCGAAATTCTTGATTATGGCAATCCCATTCACCCTATTATACGACTTATTGAATATAGGTATATAAATCAATCATTCACTTTTATCACAACAAATCTCACTGCTAAAGAAATACGCACAAAGTATGGAGACAGAATAGCAGACCGTTTTAATGAAATGTTACATGTAATTATATTTGAAGATGGCTCATACAGAAAAAACAAACAATAAATTCTATGTATATCTTGACATCGACCCTTATTTGGCTCAGTGGTTCATCAATGAGCAAGGGGGCAACAACCCAGTGCAACTTAAAAGAGGGTGTATGGAAAGTAATATATTAGAACAATTCCTTAAAAAGACTCCTGCGAATAGTCTTCCCGATTTGGATAAAGAACAAAAACTTTCAATAATAATACCTGAATTTCGTCATAAGCCTCCAGCGACATACAACTACCTACCTCCAAAAGCAATGCAAATGCTAATAAATTGTATCAGAAATCGGTTTGATTTGGAATTATGGAACTCTCTTCACAAATTCACAACTTTATTCAAGCGTCAAGATGAACTCATTTACGCTTTTATGGAAAAACACGATATTGAAATTAACGAAACCAATTGGAATGCCATAGCCAAACGTTATCGACGGAAAAGAGACCTTTATCATACTTATGAACGCATTAAAAAATAC
Source organism: Muribaculaceae bacterium (assembly GCA_017559355.1). Taxonomy (GTDB): domain Bacteria; phylum Bacteroidota; class Bacteroidia; order Bacteroidales; family Muribaculaceae; genus RGIG4079. The sequence continues at coordinate 3,899 of JAFYSL010000059.1, read as the reverse complement.
AAGAAAAAAATAAAAGATTCCAAGACCGAAAATTCGTAAAATATACGAAATATACGATTTTATATAATTTAACTTTATTTGCTATGGAAAACTTTAATCACTCATTACCGGGTATCGCACAAATCGGCTTTGTCGAGTGCGAAAAACTTCAGCCCAACATCGTTCTCAAACATTCATCGGGCATTCCTGTCGGCGTCTTCACTGAGATTACGCCTGTTCGCTTCTTCGGTCAGCCGTCGTATGATGCCGTAGAGGAATACGACAACAATGGGCGTAAGTTGCTTTGCACTCTTAAATTTGTGTCAAACGACAACATTCCACTTCATAAACACCTCGCGTTCGTAATCACGGACGCGTCGGGAACTTCCTTTATCATCGGCTCTCGTGAACGACCGTACCCGGTCATCAAATCTTCTGCCACGAGTGGCACACCCTCAGGTGAATCTAATGCCACTACCTACGAAATTAAGTGGTCATCGGTTGGTATGCCTATTCGTTGTGCTATATAAAGCAATATCACTTTCTTCGTGTTTTTAGAGTTCATTTTAGTTGTGGTCGAGCAGTGATTTCATTGCTTGACCTTTTTTGTTATGCTTAGGCTGAACGAAATCTGCTCATACGAAAATTAAATGAACAATACTCCGTCGGGCACTTTTACGCCGCAAAGTTATTGCCGGTACTTTCAACTGCAAGGTCAAGCAACAGGTGTCGGGGCTGAAATCTCCACACCTCATTTCGGGTAGTATTTAATCTCCGAACCTTGCATAATGTTTGCGTATCGGCTCTTTGTGGGCAGTGTAAAAGTCGCTCCTTTACGGAGCATAGTGTTTAATCATTTAATTCATTATCGCATGAATACAATTTCTTCCCTTTCAGCCCACAGCGACAACAAGGTCGCTTTTGTAAATGAAATCAGTGGTCGCTCTTTCCCCACAAGTGATGAACTTCAATATCACAAGCATTCGCTTGACAGTGATAATCCTGCTGTATATTGTGGCACTTTCGGCAAATACAACAATGGTTCAATCGAAGGTATGTGGATTGATTTGACCACCTTTATCGATTATGACGAGTTCATCGAGTTCTGTTGCGATTTGCATGCCGATGAAGAAGATCCCGAACTTATGTTCCAAGATTACGAGAATTTTCCTCGCGAGTTGTATTCGGAAAGTTGCTTCGATGAAGACACTTTCGACAAAATTATTGAGTACGCCAATCACTCTGACCGCGATGCTGTTGACGCTTTCCTCTCTTGTTACGGCATTGACCAGCTTGACAAGTTCGACGAAGTTTATCAAGGTAAATTTGACAGTGAAGAGGATTTCGCTCGACATATCGTTGACGAATGTTATGACCTTGACAAGATGTTGGGTAGTCTTTCATATTACTTCGACTACGATGCTTTCGCTCGCGATTTGTTTATATGCGATTACTCCTTCGATAATGGCTATGTTTTCCGTAGATAAATCTATCGCAAACAATACAAAAATCGGCAGCCGATAGGTTGCCGATTTTGCTTATTTCCAAACTTCTAAATGTTTCCAATCCCTTGGAAATCCCATTTCTTGAAGATTTAGTAAATTCCCGCCGTCTCCGATAATGGAGAGGATATTTTTCTTTAAGTCACTGCCTGGACTTATGATATTGCTGATATACTTTATACAACACAATACTGTAAATACTTTATTGGGGTGCAACTTGCGAATTTCTGCTTGGCTCATAAACGGATTCATCGTATTTCTTGGCATACAGATATTTATTATACTTCGTCTGTTCCATACTCGACTATGATGAGCACAGCAATTTCGCCATACAGCTATTGCATGAAGCCAATTTGCCAAAATTCTATCATCTGCCAATCCTAAATCTTTTGCAACCTTTTTCTTTAATGGTGATTTGAGCAATAGATTATATAACTTACTCAATGTACCAAGAGATAACACCTCTAATGTCATCCATGCTGGAGGTAATTGTGGATTGTCATATTTATCTTGATAATGCTTAATGAAATCCTCATTGCTTCTGTTTACTTCAGATTCAATTTCTTCCATTAGCAGATCATACGCTGTTGTTACATTACCTCTTTTATCGGTTATGTCTTTATGTTTATACAAGGTCTTATTGGCAAACCAATGGCTACCGTATATTTCAGAATAGACCTGAACTATTCTTGCTCGTACAGCAACCTCTATTTTTTCTATTGCATTAAACATCAGATTTCTCAATCTTCTGTCAAAGCAATATAAATCAATAATATCAGAGAATTTGATGTCATTGCGAGTAAAACAATGGTCTGCTTTTGGGTTAGTGTTGTCTTGAAATGGATAGGTATAAGCTCTTAATCGATAGTAACTTATATTCGTGAGATAATCTTTCGCAAGTTCTTCATCATCGAAGTTCAACCCACGAGATTGCAACTTTTGTAGTTGCTCTTGTATTGATAATGATCGTTTTGTGTACTGCATAAAAACTCGAAGACCTCCCCGGGTGCGCTGTTCTACGGGAAGCGTGGGAGGTCATATTGAGTGCAAAGATAACACTTTTCTCTGATATAACAAAAATATCCTCATAAAGATTTTATTTTTCTCATTTTTTATGGTTCATATTGATTTTATATTTCTTCTAAAAATTTTGTTTCATTTTTCATCTTAGACGATTTTGTCTCATTTTTCTGTCTTTTAATCTCCTATAATAAGGTGCTAACTTTGACATAGAAATAAATTTTAATACTATGTCAAACGCAACTTATAATCTTCATCTCAAAGGCTTCGTCGGTGGTGCTGACTTCGACCGCAACTATGTGGATTTCGTGCTTGCCCAAAATAGCGAGCAATCGGTTTCGGTACTGATTGACTCGCTGGGTGGCTCGTTGGCTACGGCTCTGTCTATCGCCTCGGCGTTCCGTAATCACGGCAATGTGTCGGTGCATTTCGTGGGCATGAATGCGTCAGCGGCTACTATCGCTTCGCTCGGTGCGAAACATATCTCTATCGACGCTAACGCTATGTACCTCGTACATAAATGCTCCACTGAGTTCTTCCGTTGGTGCGACCTCAATGCCGACAATACTGAGGCTCTTATCCAAGAACTGCAAGCACAGAAGAATGACCTTGACAAACTTGACATCAACATCGCTTCGATGTATTCTGCCAAGTGCAAGAAAGATGTCAAAGATTTGCTCGACCTCATGAAAATCGGTGGTTGGCTATCGGCACAAGAGGCTCTTGATTGGGGCTTCGTGGACGAAGTCACCAACTCTAACGAGCAAGCACCTGTGCTTACCGACGCTATCGCTTCGGCAATGGCTAATGCCGGCATGCCGATACCGAACATTCCTGTGCAAGACAGAAATTCGCCTTTCGCCAAGTTCATCGCTTCGCTATCGTCGCTTTTCAAATTGGAAAAATCTTCTAATCATTCAAATACTATGAAAGTTACTGTAAACAACATCGGCAAGATCCTCAATGTAGAGGAACTTTGTGCCGACGACAATAAGGTTACGCTTACTGTCGAAAATCTACAAGCAATTGAAAATGCGCTTGACAAACAAGCCAAGGAGATTGCTTCATTAAATGAACGCATTTCGGCTCTCGCTTCTGCTCCTGCCGATAGCTCTACTGCTGTCATCGAGGACAACAAGCCCTCTATGACTGAAAAATCTGATGTCGAAGAGTTTTACGACACCGTGAACTCAGCTCGCAAACTCTACAATCTCGCATAACTTTTAATCTTTTAATACTATGGCTGGTAAATTAGCATTTACTCTTGATGATTATCAAAAGGCGGCTATCAAATGGCGTAAAGACCTTTTGATGTTGCCTATTATCGGTATTTCCGACACGCTTCAGTATATGACTGGTCGCCCCGGAATACGATATAAGGAAAATGTCGGCACAATG
>JAFYSL010000058.1 GCA_017559355.1 Muribaculaceae bacterium | reverse complement strand
CAGTAACATTGTTGCCATTACCTTTTTGCGACACTACTTTTGCTCCTGTTGTAGAGTAAACTTCTACACTGTTGATGTCGCTTGACGATGCTACGGTAAATGACTCGCCACTTACAGGGTTAGGATAAACTTTAACGCCGCTACCCTCACCCACGATTACTTGTTCTACCGAAGAATATTTATTGTACTCAGCACTCAACTCACTAATCTTAATTGATTGTTCGCCTTTGTAAGCAGTGTTTGTTTCGATAGTGAAGTTGATGTAGTGCAATGAAAGTGGATAGAGAATAATGTCGGCAGGGTCGCCCAATTCGCTAATAGGGAATTCAATGCGATGGGTTGCACCAGCTTCCCACACATCACCTGTAGTAGGTTTCAATTCCAACTTGTTGAGCTTTGTGTGTTGAGGTGTGCGCAAGTCGATATTGATGCTCTTAATGTTTACTGTAGGGATAAATTCAAGCCACAATTTATCGGGGAGAGAATAATATCTCACATCTTTTGTGATTTGAAGAGTTGCGGCACGTGGAGCACCATAAGTAAATGAGAGAGTGCCATCTTCAGCCAAAGCTCCATTCGTGATACCTGATGCACCTTTAATAGTCCAACCAGTCATATCTCTTACCGAAACGATTGCAGCTTTTGCTATTTCAACTGTCACATATGTTGTGTCAACAAAGTCACCAATTTGACCTACAACCATTGATTCCCCCTCTTTCAATCCACGAAGCACACCATTTTCATCAATAGAAATCACTTCGCTATTTTCGATTGTCCAATTTATCGATGCAGGATTATAGGTATACACCTCTTCACCAATCATTGCTGTCACCTCCATAGGATATTCGCGAGTGGCGTCGATAAGAATTGGCTTGATACGTATTGAGAGCTTTGAATCTACCACTTTCATAGTTTTCGATACTGAAACACCATTGTAAGTAGCTGTAAGTGGACCTTCAGCAGCACTACCGCCGGCAGTAAATTCTGTGCCATTGCAAGTACCCAACGATGCATCACAACTCAATGTGGAACCTTTAAAGTCGTCGTCAATGATATCACCATATTGGTTATATGCTATAATTTGAGGAGAATATGACGCATAGGTAGGAGCTTGAAGCACCAAGTCTTTAAATTCAAGACGTGCCACTGCATCATCTTTAGGTGCAACCGAATATAAGAACCAACCATTAGCCACCGCACGTGGAGAACCTTCGGTTGTTTTATTTATAACCTTACCTTCAATCATCATTTGAGCCGAACCTCCGGCATCAACATTACAAAGGTTGGCACATCCATAATGTTTCACAATTTGACACATCACGCGAGTGTTACAACCTGCCGATGTACCATAAACAGGGTCGGTTGATTTGTCAATAACAATAACATATAGAGTGCGACCATCGGCACTTGAACCATAAGCACAACGAGAATACACTTGAGAGTTGTATGTTTCATCGTCATTGCGACCTGTCATTTCGCCATCGGTCATCACAATTGCGTTACCACCGATAAGTTGTTCTATAACTGGGGTTTGACCTCCAATTGTTGACCATCCATAATTGATTGTCACTTGGTCGCCCACAGCAAGTTTATCAAGCAACACTTGTTTGTCGCCACGGCCCACGATGCAAAGGTCATAATCGCCAAGAGTGCCAGTGCCGGCATTAGCCTTAATCTCTTTCACTGTGCACACCATAGGTTGACCTGCCATCCAGCGTTGACCCTCATTTATTGAGAGATACACTTCAGTAGCAACACCCTCTACTTTTTGGAAGTGACGGTTACCGCTATCATCTTTATACACATCTACCAGCATAAAAGCCTTTGAACGACCATAGAAGTGGTTATACAACCCTATTTCGTTGTTACGAACCACCTTATTGGTTTGATATATTTCAGGACTGCCAATCTTGTCGTTGATAACATAACCTTTGAAGTGCATTGTTTCAATAAAGAGATTCTTTGCTTCATCTACAGCAATCACACCTGTGCGTTCAGGACCGCCGTCCCATTGATCGGAATAAGCATTAGTTTCGGTAATAATCTCTCCATTACGAAGATTTCCATTATAAGTAGCACCTACCAACAAGTCGCTATGAGGCAATTGCCCAGTCACACACCAGAAGTTACCATTAGCACCTGCAATAGGTCGCTTATCATCATACATATTTTTGTAACGAGTGTATGCTGTAGCGAGTTTTTCGGTTTTGAAATGAGTTTCCGATGCTTGGAAGGTTTCGATGCGGTTATATGGGTTATTCATATCCATCTGCAAAATATTCACATTCAATGGATACGCAGGGATACGCAATCGATAATGATGAATACCAGGACCTATATCCTGACTTTCAATAACATCTACATGATAATTTTTGTCGTTGATTAGAATTGTATCAACTTGTGCCATTGCAGTAAATCCCATGGCAAGGAATAAAATTGCGAGTAGATTTTTCCTCATAATGGTAGTAATTATAGGTTATTTCACAAAGGTAATGTTTTTAATTGAAAAGAAGAATGTGTGAACTGATATTTTTCAAAAACTTTACACATATCCTTTTTTCAAACACACCTACTCGCTCACAAGTGTTGCCGCTGTTGCCGGTGTTGTCGCCGACAACACCGACAACGCCGACAACACCCAAAGTAAACAAAACACAAAATTTTGCACCAATCACACCGACTATGCTTTCCTGTGCTTTCCATTTTTAAATGGAAAACATGGAAAGCAGAAGTAACCTAACAGAAATATGACTCATAAACAAAAGAGAAAATGACTTTTCAATTTTCAATTCTCAATTTAAATCTTTCCTCTCTCCTCTCAAAAAAGCAACGGCTCCCATTGCTGGAAGCCGTCGCTACTCTATAGTGATTTAGAGAAATGAATAATTTGCTAAAAACCAAGTGGTCAACAGTATTATATATAAGTTAAAATCAGGATCAACGATATATATATTCCAATAATTGAAATTATACATAATCCAATAATTATCTTATGTTTTACTTTTTTCTGACGCTCTTTCATTTTTGCAAGAATTTTTTCCTCTCGTTTAGAATAGTATTTTCCTATACCAAAAAGGGCGCACACATTTATAACAAAAGCAATCCACATTCCTAAAGAGACATTAATATCAACTAACGCTGTAATAATAAGGACAACAAACATTAATATTAAAGCCAGTATTCCAGCAGGTACCTGAGGGTGACACTCTGCAGTACATATATAGATAGAATAATATATGTAAGCAAGAATTTCTTCAATAAACATAGACACCTTTTTCATCATATTCTTATAGTTTACGTTTTCTCACATATGGTAATATTATAAGTCATTTCGCAAAGGTAGTAAAATTAATGGTATTTCCTACTGAAATTTACTTTTAGTGTTATCCATCAACAACACGATAACACTACGATAACACAAAATTTTGCACCAATCCCACCGACTATGTTATCCTTTGCTTTCCTGTGCTTTCCATTT
>JAFYSL010000057.1 GCA_017559355.1 Muribaculaceae bacterium | reverse complement strand
CGATTATTCACTGAATTGTTATCGAAACCAAGATTCATTACCGATGTTTGAACTGAATGTGTCATATTATTTTACGATTTAATGATTTAACAATTATGTGCTTTCGCACTTGATTTTTACGAGCAACCAAGTGGGTATGCAAGTGAAAATTCGTGCAAATGAGGGCAGCGCCAAACTTGTTTGAGCAATGCCGAGTGTAGCCGAATTTGGGCGAAGCCAACATTTAGGCAGGTTGCCGTCAAACATCAAGGATTATCTCAGATAATTTACTACCCGAAAGGGCTGGAGAAATTTCGGATAACTCGCAGTGTCCTTGTGTAGTGAATGATACCCTAACTTTGCGTAGTGAAATATCATAGTGTGACGAAAAGCGACAGCGATTGTATCATCAAATCAGAGTGTAAAATAAGGCACAGTACAGGAACATCGAGCAGTGATGAAGCTCGCATAACAATAAAAGAAAAACCACTCGGCTCGCTCCTTGTGAGGAGAAATCCAAGTGGTCTTATATGAGGATTAAATGATGTTTACCGAAGTCAATAGTTAATCGGAATATTATTAGATATATAGCGTAGGATTTTAGATGATCATTCTATTCAATATAATATGCTTCCATTTTATGCCAACCTGGAGATGCATACCATTTTTGTATTGCTTCAGCGTAAGGCCAAATTTCGAAGACGGCAATTTCTTTGTTCCCTTGATTTAGATTAGAAAAAACAATTGAATCATTATCCCAAAAAAGTCCTCGTTGTTCATCTCTATAAAGGTTGTAATTTTCAGGTTCTATTTTAACGACTTGAAAATCAGGAGTGGCTATTTCGTCAATATGAGAATATATTCTATACAAATATATAATACTATCTGTCCGATTGAGTATAATACGCATTGGAGGTAAGTCTCCGTGAGTAGAAAACTTAATATAGTTAGAACTATCTATTTTCCCTGAATCACAGAAGAATATTATTGAAGGATTATTCCCTGTATTTTTACAAAGCCTTATGTCCATATTTATTTCGTCCATATAATACCCCTCGTCTTTACCTGAAAAACAAGAACAAAGTAATGTAAAAGACAATCCAATAAGTAAACAATATGCAATTTTTTTCATTTTAATAAATTGGTTAAATTTAACAAAGGTGGTTTGATTAAAAAATTCATGACCTTTTTCCACAAAGGCATTCTTTTATGTCCTAAATTCCATCCATAAGATTCTGCGTTTCTTGTAGAAATACCTTCGATTTCAAAACTTTTGCTTGTATAAGATTGGTATGCGTCAAATGCAAGTCTTGACTCTCCCCAACTGAACCCGTTAACTCCTGCTACATATCCAGCTGCTATATTCCCAATATCTCGTGCTGATGTGTATATAGTGGAATTTTTTCCGGGTATTGAGACCGGCATTCCTCGATACATATTTTGACCATCATCAGCTGTCGTATTTGTCCCATTAGAATATTTGAAATCATATAAATTCTTAGTTCTCGCGTTTTTAATATAATTATCTAAAGAAGGTGTATTTGTAAACATCTTAGAAAGAAATATATTACCACTCTTATCATTAGGGTTAATGATACTTCCAATAGCCCATTTCTTTTCGTCACTATGATAAAAAGATGTTATTGATGTTGTAATTCCAATAGAATTGCCTTTTTTTCCATTGTCAAATAAATAAATATTTAAATCGTCATCATCTAAACTTCCACCAATAACAGAATATGTTCCATCTGGATTTGATTTTACATGAGTACTTAACCCTGTTGGATCTGTATATAATAATGCATTATTCTCACTATGTACATATGGAGAGTTCCAAGGGGTTGTCTCCGCTAGGGGATCTTGAGTCGTAAATCTTCCTAAAATCGGGTCGTAGTAGCGGGCATTATTATCGTACCATGCTAAGCCGTTAAATCCTTGGAACTCCTTGCCCGTGTGTTTATGCAAATCGGCATTGCCGAGGTGACGGCTTGAGGGAATTCCTGTTACATTATAATCATTGGTTTGCTCAAGATTGCCATATAGATCAAATACAGCCCTCACGCTACCTAAATAATCGCACTCAAAGAAATGATAACTCACACTATCGCCATGAAGAGCGATATATCCCTCTTCATTGTAAATTTTATCTGGTTGACCTGTCTCTTTCACATAATTGCCATAGTGAGCACGGAAGTGGGTGTCGGATGCATTGCGTTGCACATAAGTAGTATCTCCCGACGCACTAATTTTCATCACCAACTTGGTGTATTGATGAACTGATTGTTCGCGCATCTTCACCCCATCGGAGCGATAGGTATAGTTAATACGATCTTTAGAGCCCATTTTTACTTCTGAAGGTAAATCTAAAAGATTGTAAGTAACATTGGTAATTCCACGGCTATAATCGGAAGTCAAACGCCCTGAAGCATCATATCCTATAATGTCGGATGCAAGAAGGTGCCTTGTGGCACTAAGTTGTGGAATTTCTCCTAAAAATTCATCTGTTTCAGAGTTATCTACTATGCGATTCATTCTATTTCCTGTATATGAATATCCTGCATAGATTGCCCCATCAAACTGCACATTTTCTTGTGTCAAGAATTGTTGTTTAGATGTAATTCTATGCATATTGTCATAACCCATAGTGAGATTATATTCTGATTCATGCGACTAAATTACAATATTTTTGAATATAAAAAAGTTTTAAGTACAAAAAAAGGTTGCACCAACGAATGATGCAACCTTATTATCATTGAATTCTAATTTCAGATGATTAATACGCAAACATTGGGTATTCAACCATGATTGAGTTAACTTTTTCGCGTACTGAAGCGATGATTTTTTCATCTTCAGGGTTAGAAAGTACTGTATCAATCATTTCTACGATTTCGCCCATGAGGTCTTCTTTAGCACCACGAGTAGTGATAGCAGGAGTACCAAGACGAATACCTGATGTTTGGAATGGTGAACGGCTATCGAATGGAACCATATTTTTGTTAGCTGTAATATCTGCTTCAACGAGTACCTTTTCAGCAACTTTACCTGTCAATTCAGGGAACTTAGTGCGAAGGTCAACGAGCATACAGTGGTTGTCGGTACCACCAGAGATGATTTTGTAACCTTTGTCAACAAGTGCTTGAGCCATAACTGCAGCATTTTTCTTCACTTGTGCTTGGTATTCTTTATATTCAGGTTGAAGTGCTTCGCCAAATGCTACAGCTTTAGCAGCAATAACGTGTTCGAGTGGACCACCTTGTACACCTGGGAATACTGCAGAGTCGAGGATAGATGACATCATGCGAGTTACACCCTTTGGAGTCTTTTTGCCCCATGGGTTTTCGAAGTCTTCACCAAGAAGAATGATACCACCACGAGGACCACGAAGAGTCTTGTGAGTTGTTGATGTTACGATATGAGCATGTTTCACTGGGTTATCAAGCAAACCAGCAGCAATAAGACCTGCAGGGTGAGCCATGTCAACCATGAAGATAGCACCGATTTCGTCAGCAAGACGACGCATGCGAGCATAATCCCATTCGCGAGAGTAAGCACTTGCACCACCAATAATCAATTTAGGACGTTCGCGACGTGCTACCTCTTCCATTTGGTCATAGTCAACCAAACCTGTATCTTCTTTCACGTTATATTCAAGAGCTTGGAACATAAGGCCTGAGAAGTTCACAGGGCTACCGTGTGAAAGGTGACCACCATGTGCGAGGTTCAAACCGAGGAATTTGTCGCCTGGTTGCATACAAGCCATAAATACAGCCATATTTGCTTGCGCACCTGAGTGTGGTTGCACGTTAGCATAGCTTGCACCGAAGATTTCTTTAAGGCGTTCGATAGCGAGTGATTCAGCTTCGTCTACCACTTGGCAACCACCATAATAACGGTGTCCAGGATAGCCTTCAGCATACTTGTTTGTGAGGCAAGAGCCCATTGCTTGCATCACTTGTTCGCTTACAAAGTTTTCAGATGCGATGAGTTCAATACCTTTCTTTTGGCGTTGATGTTCACGCTCGATAATGTCAAAAATTTGATTATCTCTTTCCATGAATTTTGATAATATATTAGTTATTGATTTATTTCTTTTTCTTTACTGTCCAACCAAAGCCCCCTATCTTTTCGCCTTGAGTGTAGTACCCACCATGGCTATAACTTATAGGTAGAGCCTTTGCTAGATCAAATGCTCCTGTTTCTGAATCCATATATTTTTCATCGGCAAGCACATTGAGCACTTCGGCGATAAACATATCATGGCTTCCAAGTTTTACAATCTCTTTCACACGACATTCAATCGATAATGGAGCCTCTTCGATGTATGGGCAACCGACTTTCACTCCAGGCATTGGGGTAAGTCCAGTTTCTTTCCATTTGTCAAAATCCTTTCCCGAGCGCACTCCACACCAATCGGTCGCATGAGCCATTGCTTCGGTAGTGAGATTGATTGTAAACTCCATCTCCTCTTTGATTATACCATAACTATGGCGTTCGGGACGAATGGATATATAACACATTGCTGGATTAGTGCAGATTGTTCCGGTCCATGCCACTGTAATAAGATTGCGACGCTCGGGAGTGTTACCACAACTCACAAGCACTGCAGGCAAGGGATAAATCATTGTACCGGGTTTCCAACTCTGCTTCATCAGCAATATTTCTTAGTCAATTTGAGCCTCTTTATTTGTTACTGAATGTCCGCAATAGTGACAACGAATAGTTACATTTTCGCGATCAACTACTTCGAAACGAGTCTTCATCGGTTCGTTGTTAGTGATACACTTTGGATTACCACATTTTACAATCCCCACAATATTATCGGGCAATTGCACTTGATGTTTCTCTACCACCTCAAAGTCACGAATGATATTCACTACTGCCGATGGAGCAATTAGGGCTATGCGATTGAGTGTTGCTTCGGGAAATTCCACATCAGCAACTTTGATGATGCCCTTCTTGCCAAGTTTTTTACTATTGAGATTGTTACCTATTGTAACATGAGTATCCAACTTTTCAATTCCCAAAATCTTTACAGCATCAAACAATACCGAAGAGGGAATGTGGTCGATAACGGTGCCGTTTTGCAATGCAGCTACAGCGAGTTCTTTTTTACCTGTCATGATTTTTGTACCTCCTTAATATCAATGTTTAACGCTCTACAAATTATTGCTTGGCGAGCATATAATCCGTTTTGAGCTTGTTGGAAATAATATGCTTTTGGATTATCGTCAACATCTTGATCAATCTCTGTTACACGGGGCAGTGGGTGAAGAATACGAAGATTATCCTTTGAATTGTCGAGCATTGCATTATGGAGGTTATAAAGGTTTTTCACCTTTTCATATTCCATAATATCGGTGAAACGCTCACGTTGCACGCGTGTCATGTAGATAATATCTGATGAGTTGATTACCTCTTGTGAGAAATCTTTGTGCTCGGTGTATTTAATACCCTTTTTGTCGCAAAACTCTTTATATTCAGCAGGCATTTTCAATTCATCACAAGCCACAAAGTTAAATGTAGGGTTGAAATACTGCATTGCCATCAACAATGAATGCACTGTGCGACCATATTTCAAGTCGCCCACCATTGTAATTGTGAGATTATCAAGAGTGCCTTGAGTTTTGTAAATTGAATAGAGGTCGAGCATTGTTTGAGTGGGGTGTTGATGTGCACCGTCGCCAGCATTGATAATTGGAGTATCAGTAACTTCGGTAGCATAACGAGCAGCCCCCTCTAGATAGTGTCGCATCACAATGAGGTCAACATAATTGCTCACCATCTTAATGGTATCTTTGAGTGTTTCGCCTTTTGACGAACTTGTAGTGCTTGCATCGGAGAATCCGATTACACGACCACCAAGGCGATTTACTGCTGTTTCAAAACTCAATCTTGTGCGGGTTGATGGCTCAAAAAATAGGGTTGCCACAACTTTACCGTCAAGAATTTTGTGATTGGGATTCTCCTCAAAATAGCGAGCATTTTCAAGGAGTCGCAATATCTCCTCTTTTGAGATATCGGAGATTGACACGAGGCTATTGCTATTCATTGCACAATGTAGTTTTTGAGTTATAACTTATATTGCTACAAAGTTAGTGAATATCCCGCTACTCGCAAATTATTACCTCACATTTTTCGCAGAAGTTTTTAACAAAAATGCACCTATATTTGCTATTCTTCATCATCGGCGAGTGCATCAGCGAGTGTTTGGCGAAGTTCGCGTATTAAGCGACGCGTTTTACGCTCAACCAAATAGCCAACTACACCACCTATTACAAGCCCTGCACATGCTCCATATATCACCTCGGGATGTCCTATCTCTTGGAATACATCAAACATAATTATCGTCAATGGCACAGCCAAAATCCACCCTAAAAGTTTTACTTTTTGACGAGTATCCTCCACTTTTGCTGTAGCCACTAATGCCTCTTTTATTGACATAACAGAACTATCAATCTTCTCTATAAGTCGACACATATAATAGTTGGCCAATGCCATAACAAAAAAGAAGAAAGTATATATGATAAGAATCTCATTATCAAATTCCCACATCTTATCCATCAGCACAATCCATGATGGGCTTAACACACAAACCATTATAATAGCACGATAACGAGCTATTAATTTACCCCTCACGCCTTTCATGCGGTCGCTACTAATGCGTGAAAGCAACTGCTTATTATCTTTTTCGAGACGGTCGATGCGCAATTCCATCGATTTCCATTGCGATTTCAATTCATCAATATCCATAGTATTCAGTTTTTTATTCTTCGCTAAATTGTTGTAATTTCATCTTAATTCTCCTCAATCGTGATGCCACATTATTGCGACTCAGCCCAGTGATTTCGGAGATTTCATCATAGGATTTTTCGTCAAGCCATAGGAGTATTATCGCCTTTTCAAGTCGGTCAAGACGGTTTATGAGACGATATAATTCTTTTAACTGCTGACGATGTGTACCATCATCAACATCTACAATCGACAAACCATCAATCGACTCCATTTCGTTATATTTATGATTTTTGCGATAATAGGTTACGCATGTATTGATTGATGTACGGTAAATCCATGTCGACATTTGAGATGAACCTCTAAAATTCTCAAGGCCTTGCCAAATGTGAATAAGTACCTCTTGATATAGGTCGTTGAAGTGATCATCGTCGGTAGCATACATATAGCACACCTTGTATATCAATTGACGATTCTCCTCAATCATCGACATAAATTGCTTCTCTTTTTCCAATTTAATCGCCATATAAAAATATATCTTTTATGCTCGTTAGACGCACAAACTTCATTTTAGTTGCAACACTATCAAAGAAAAATTCTAATTTTGCTCAAAATTAAGTGAATTAATGGATAAAATCAACGCATTATTAGAAAATTGTCGCTCCATAGATGAAATGCTCGACAAGGGAGATATTGAAGATGCTGTGCGACTTTCAGGCGAACTACTTGCTAAAGCTGATGCTTTGTGGACTGTAGCTCGAAACAATAATAGTACGTCGCAAAACGAAATCTCTGCGTTGGCAATTCTTGCTGCATACCATTGCGATGCTCTCGCTATGATGAGCAACTGCAACGATGCATACGCTACGGCAGTTACTGCTCTTTTCCAAATGGCTATAGATAGGAGCGATTCCCTTTCGCTTAATCAATCGGCAATGCAACTATACATCACAGCCATTTTTGCGTTGATGCAAATCATTCAACAACAGTTTGCCAATGCCGATGCCACTGATCGTGAACACCTCAATGAGATTATGCGATATTTGGCATCAATGCTATATTACTACTACAACAAGGTTGGCAAGGCTCGTCCCGATTTTCCTCACCTTCATGTTGCATACCAAATTCTCTCACAATTACGCAACGACGTAGATATACAAACTCCTACAATCAAAGTTGTTGACGAAGATGTAAATCCCTCTGCCCCACTTCCACTCTTTGCCGACCTCGTAGGCCGTTCACACGCTATGGGTTTAATGAATGATTGATTGATGTTACCCGTTACCGATGGTAACATGGGAAACATATGGTAACATTATAAAAAAAGACTGCCACCCTTGTGAGATGACAGTCTATGATGTTTTTATGAAATTCTATTATTAGAACAAGTAAGCTGCAGTGATAGTCCAACAGTTCTTTCTATTACCATTGCTAATATATCGGTTAGCGTCAGCAACATTTCCGTCTAAAATTTCGTAATCAGTGATATATTTATTCAATCCCCAACCATAGCTTGCACCAATTTGAAGATGATTAAACAATTCAAGACCGATACCAAGATTCCAAGCTACTTCAACTGGATTTTGAGTGAAATATTGGTCAAATGATTGAGTATCTTTACTCAACATAAATGAGAAATTAGGACCAGTAAATACATAAGGTGCTACAAATTCCTCAACAGCTGGAATTAAAAGTTTATATTTCAAATTAATAGGAATATCAAGATAGTGATTAGCTCCGGTATAGGATGTCTCTTTTTTGCCATACTCACGTTCTGCAGAAATAGGTTCATATGAATACATCACTGATGCATCAACGCCTAGCCCTACGATAGGGAAAGTGAATTCACCCATAATACCACCAGTAAAACCAGCACAATCATCAAACTCAAAAGCACCGATATTTTCAGGAATTTCATTTATTTTGGCACCAGCTTTAATACCAAATGAGAATTGAGCCGAAGCTGGAAGAGCGATTGCAACGCATACGATTACAACAGCAACAAAACGTTTAATTGATTTCATAATTTACAATTTATGTTAGTATTTAATATTGTTATGATGCAAAGATAATACATAAACACACATATTAAACATTTCGTTTATGAAAAATTTCGATATCATCATAAAATTTTTCTATAACACAATCTATTACTAACTTTGCATCAAAGATAAAAGGATATGCAATACGTTTCTATCACAGCAACATTTTCGGTTGAGAATATGGCTCGTGCCGATATAATGCTCAATGCCTCACGAGCATACTATCGCTTTGCTACTACCGATAGTTGCGAAGAGGGGGAAATTCCATTCGCGCAACTCTCCGAAACTGCCTCTTATATCACTCAAGCACTCTCTACTGATAGCAATAAACCTATGCCCACCGATGTATATTGCAAAATTACCATCGCCACCAATGATGAAAACACTGTTTACGACAATAGCAATATTTCACTCTCTGCATATAACTCATTAATCAATATTTTTGCTCGAATTAGCGAAGAATTTATCTTTATCAGAGGTTTTAAGTAATCGAAATGATTTTATTTTCGCTTTTCTCTTAAAAAATTTGGCAGAATAAAACAAAACCACTATCTTTGCACTCGCAAAACGGAAATATGGCGGGATAGCTCAGTTGGTTAGAGCGTCGGATTCATAACCCGGAGGTCACGAGTTCAACTCTCGTTCCCGCTACTCGATACGATCAAGCAGAAATGTTTGGTCGTTTTTCTTTTATATACCCCTACTCGCTTGCATATATAACACTTATTGCCTTACTTTGTGATAATCAAATAGTAGAGAGATATGAAACGTAGATTTTTCACCATATTATTAGTCATATTAACGTGTTGTGTGACAGTTGTAGCCCAAACTAAGATTTATCGTGGGAACAGCACATATTCAAGCGATTGTCTATATACATGGGACGGTAAGCACCTTTTTCGTGGCAATAGCACCTACAGTAGCGACATTATCTACTCATGGGATGGAAAATATCTCTATAAAGGGAATAGCTCGTATAGTTCCGACATCTTAGCTACTTGGGACGGACAGTTTCTCTATAAAGGTCGCAGCAGCTATTCAAGCGACATTCTCTACACTTTTGATGGGAAATATATCTATTATGGCAAAAGCAATTACACATCAAACATTCTTGCCACATGGAGTAATAGTAGATTATACTCGGGGTATAGCGAATACACCAGCGACATCATTTATCGTGTCGTTGGGCAATTCCCTCCAATTTTGTTCGTAATGTTATAGATTATTCTCTGCTGTATTTTCTCGCAATCTAAAGAAATCTCTCTACACTCTCATTTTTCATCTTCCTTGTTACCATAATATGTGGGTAACATTGGTAACGATGGTAACATTGATGCAAAGAGTTATAGTTTTTACTTTTTCCAAAATGTGCGAGTGAAGAGCAATAGCACTGTAAAGAGCTCAAGACGTCCCATTAACATCAAAAGCGACAATACCCATTTACCTACATTGGGTATAATATCGTAAGAACCACCATAGCCTGTTACGCCTGCACCAAGACCAGTGTTTCCTATACATGAAAATGAAGAAAAGAAGGCATCAACGAGTGGTATACCTGTAGCCGTAAGCACTACCCCACCCACAATAATGAGTATTACATAGATACACAAAAAGGCGATTACTTTATTAACCACATCGGCCGATAATACTTTACCACTAACACGTACCGAACACACTGCATTGGGGTGCAAACAACGATACACCTCATTGTTGATGTTCTTCATCAAGAAGAGCATACGGTCAATCTTTGCACCACCACTGGTAGACCCTGCACTTGCTCCAAAAAGCATCAATAAGAACATTAACGCAATGACAAATGAACCCCAGTTCTCAAAATTACCAATAGCAAGCCCTGTAGAGGTTATTACCGACACAACTTGGAATAGAGGATCGATTGTTACCGATTCCCATGACAACACTTGATTATTGGCAACGATTGCTACGACAAACAACACTAATGCCACACCTACAATTATCACATAAGCACGGAATACTTCATTCTTCCACAAGTCGCCCACATGACCAGTTGCTGCACGGAATAATAGTGCAAAATTTACACCTCCAAGGAACATAAATAGTGTGAGAACCGATTTCACATACACTGTATCCCAAGCGCCAATACTTTCTGTACGAGTAGAGAATCCTCCCGTTGACATTGTGCTAAAAGCATGACAAATACTGTCGAACATGTTCATTGGACCGAGCCACAACAACACACACAAGATTACTGTGAGGATTATATATACAAGCCATAGACCTTTAGCTGTCTGACTAATGCGAGGACGTAATTTATCACGAGTTACCCCTGTAACTTCGGCATTAAACATCTGCATACCACCCGAGTGGTTGAGCATAGGTATCACAGCCAAAGTAAAAAGGATAATCCCCATACCTCCAATCCATTGCATCAAGCATCGCCACATGTGTATACCATTAGACAAGTGGTCGATAGAGGTCATTACTGTAGCACCAGTGGTCGTGAATCCCGACATTGCTTCAAAAAACGCATCGCTGATGCTCATCTTTGAGTCCCCTATCATAAAGGGCAACATACCGAAGATTGAGAACACTACCCATGTCAATGCTGTGAGCAGAAAACCTTCACGTTTACCCATATCCTTATCAGAATTACGAGCCACATAGGTCATCGCACCACCTACTACCGAGGTAATTAGTATCGTTATGAGGAATGCTTTATAGTCGTTTTCGCCATATACCAAGCATGTAATCAATGGAATAAGCATAAACAACGACTCAATAAGTAGGAGCACCCCCACCACTCGAGTCAATGCCATTACATTTATCTGCGCTCTCTTATAAAGCATGATCAATTATTTATAAAATATTTTTCTACCTTATGCAATGCACATGCCAAGCAGAATACTACGACATGGTCGCCTGGCTGAATCACAGTATTACCAGTTACGAGCATGCCCACTCCATCACGCACAAGACCTGCAATAGTCATTTCGCGAGATAGATTCAAGTCCTTTACAGGTCCACGAGTGATTTTTGAACCTGGACGAGCCTCTAATTCTGCCACCTCTGCATCGGTCAATGAGTGACATTTTGAGGTAGATGAGTCGGTATCAAGCAATAGTTGGAATATCGTACTTGACGCCAATAGTTTCTTATTGATAGTAGTACCAACATTAAGACTTTCGGCCTCTGATACGAGTTGAATATTCTCAACCTCTGCTATAGTCTTAGCAACACCAAACTCTTTTGCCATGATACATGCCAAGATATTTGTTTCAGAGCTATCGGTCAATGCCACAAATGCATCATAGTCGTCGAGTCCCTCCTCACGCAACACGTCCATGTCACGAGCATCGGCATATACAATATCACAATTAGGACACAATTCGGCTAATCGCTGACATGTCTCCATATTATTTTCAATAATCTTTATTTTGAAGTCATCGCCAGCAAGATCAGCTGTGCGCACTGCAATACGCGAACCTCCCATTATCATCACTCGCTTTACATCGTAGTTTTTCTTGCCACAAATATCGAGCAAATCATTTACATGGTCGCGAGTGGTGGTAAAATAAAGAATATCGTCAAGTTTTATATAGTCATCACCTCGAGGGATAATGGTGTTGTGATGGCGCTTAATTGCCGAAATGTGGAATGATGGCTGCAATGCTGCCAACTCTTTAAGTTGCATTCCTATCAATTTTGCAGTGTCGCGCATCTTCACACCCACAAGAATGATTTCTCCATCTTGGAGTTCAAACCAGTGACGCACCCAAGGACGCTTTAAGGCTGTAATAATCTCTTTAGCAGCGAGATATTCGGGATAAATGAGCGAATCTACCCCCATTGAGCTAAAATACTTGCGATTTTCGTCACTCAAGAACTCATAGTTATCAATACGAGCTACTGTGCGTTCGGCACCTATTTGCTTGGCCATTGTACAAGCCACCACATTAGTTGTTTCGTAAGGAGTAACGGCAATAAATAGGTCGCAACGTTCTACGCCTGCATCGCGTAAAGTTTGGAACGAAGTAGGTCGACCTACCAATGTCATAAGATTATAATTGGCATCGATTGGAGCGAGTTTTGACGCATCACTATCAATCAACACAATGTCTTGATTCTCAAATGAAAGCAATTTTGCCAAGTGAGAACCTACCTCTCCTGCTCCTGCGATAACTATCTTCATTTGTTTTCGTTTTTAGCTCTTATAATTACTTGTGCAATAGACTCAGCGTCCATTCCACAACGCTCATACAATTCTTTCACAGTACCCTGCTCAATAAATTCGTCGGGAATACCTATTGGATATACTTTTGATTTATATCCATGGGAATTAAGCCATTCGGCAACTGCCGATGCTAATCCTCCTGTTTTTGTGCCATCTTCAACCGTGATAATAGGAACTTCTTTTTTCGCCACTTCGGCAAGTATTTGTTCATCAATAGGTTTAAGAAATATCATATCGTAGTGCGCTACCGATATTGAGTGAGCATCTTCCACGCTTTTTATCGCTTGCGACACCTCGTGAGCAATAGGACCGAGCGATAGCACTGCAACATCACTGCCATCTTTAAGTTTTTCTCCTCGACCTATCTCAACCTTTTGCATCTCGTTCTTCCACTGTGGGTTATGACCTCCACCTCGTGGATAGCGAATAGCAAACGGACCATAGTTATCGCATTGTGTAGTATAAAGCAGATTGCGTAATGAATGTTCATCACGAGGCGATGACACAATCATGCCAGGCACTGCTCGCATATAAGCCAAATCTAGTGCACCATGGTGAGTTGCACCATCTTCACCTACCAATCCTGCTCGGTCGATGCAGAATGTTACGGGTAAACGCATCAATGCCACATCGTGAATTATATGGTCGTAGGCACGTTGCAAGAACGATGAATATATAGCGCAATAAGGGCGTAGACCATCTTTCGCCAATCCACCTGCAAACGTAACAGCATGACCTTCAGAGATACCTACATCAAACACTCTTTCGGGCATAGCCTCTTGCATGATGCTCATTGAGGTTCCCGAAGGCATTGCTGCAGTGATACCCACAATTGAATCGTTTTCTTTTGCGAGTTCAAGCAATGTATTTCCAAATACATCTTGGTATTTCAACGGAGCATTAGCATTTTCATTTGTACGACGCTCCCCAGTTTCAGGGTCAAACTTACCTGGAGCATGCCATGATGCTGGGTCCTCTTCGGCAGGTTGATAACCTTTACCTTTCACTGTGCATAGGTGAATAATGCGTGGTCCTTCCATATCTTTGACCTCACGCAACACTTTGATAATGCGATTAAGGTCGTGACCATCAAATGGTCCGAAGTATCTCACGTTTAACCCCTCAAAGATATTTTGCTTGCTTGAAAGGAGCGATTTCAAACTGTTATTAAAACGCAACACCTTGCCTCGCAACTTTTCAGAGATGAGATTATGGCGTTTGAGTGAGTTATATGCTTTATAACGGAGTCGATTATAGCCTTTTGATGTTGTGATATGCCCAAGATATGAGTTGAGCGAACCTACATTGCGGTCAATCGACATATTATTATCATTGAGAATGATAAGGAGGTTGTTTTTATTGTTGGCTGCATTATTGATACCTTCAAAAGCCAATCCTCCACTTATCGAAGCATCACCAATCACAGCCACTACATTGCGACGAGGTGATTCTTGCTTTAATTGCGATGCTATAGCCATGCCAAGAGCTGCAGAGATTGAATTTGAGGCGTGACCAGCGGAAAATGTATCATATTCACTCTCATTAGGGTTGGGGAATCCACACAAGCCACCCAATTTGCGATTTTGAGCAAATCTATCGCGGCGACCTGTAAGGAGTTTATGTCCATAGGCTTGGTGACCCACGTCCCACACTATACGGTCGTAGGGGGTATTAAACACATAGTGTAGTGCTACGGTCAATTCCACTGCGCCCATGCTCGAAGCAAAGTGTCCAGGATTTTGAGAAAGAGAATCGATGAGAAACTCGCGAATATCCTTACACACCTGAGGCAATTGCTCTTGTGGTAGTTGACGCAAGTCGTGAGGAGAGTTTATATTATTTAATAATGGAGTATCTACCATGATTTTATAACAACAATTTGTTATTTTCGTTTGCTGCCAAAATATTTTTTATACATAGGAGCAAAAATAATTATACCCGAAGCTATGACCACAAACCAAGTGTAGAGGGTTATAGGTTTAGCAGTTGCCACTACCATATAACTAAGCGCCAACCATAATGCTCCTAATATTACAAATCTCAGTATGATAGAAAATTTCATTTCTTTTGCTTTGTATGAGTTCACAATGTTACCCGTTACCATGGATAACATTGGTAACTATGGTAACATCAGTCACTATTAACATGCAAATATACTGATTTTATTTATAAATTACGCCAAATAAAGAACAAAAAAAGAGTGACATTTTCATGCCACTCTTTCGTTATAGAGGTTTTAATATTATCAAGTAATATTATTGTTGAAGTTTGAAGTTCACAGGGAGAGTAAACCAACAACGAACAGTTTGACCATTGTTTTTACCAGGAATGAACTTAGGAAGAGACTTAACGACGCGTACAGCTTCTTTATCGAGTTCTGGGTGACGACCACGAACCACTTTTACTTGTCCAATGCGACCATCTTTTTCAACGACGAATTGAACGACTACACGACCTTGAGCACCTTCTTCTTGTGCCATAACTGGGTAAACAATGTTAGAGCTAAGCCATTTCATCAAAGCAGCTTCACCACCAGGGAATGCTGGTTTTTGTTCTACTGCAGTGAACACTTGTTCTTCTTTAGGTTCTGGAGCTTTAATTTCTTCCACGATAACCTTTTCTTTAACTTGCTCTTTGTTCAAGTCATTAGTACCTTCAGTAACGTCTTTAGAACCGAATTGAGCTTCGTTTTCTTGTACTTCGCTCATATCTTTCACCTCTTTCTTGTCGTCGAATTTATCATCTTCAACGATGTCGATTTTAGTTACTTGTTGTTCGTTAGCAACATCTTGTTTTTCAATTTGTTGCTCAGGTTCTGGAATATCGATTACTTCTGGTTCTTCAATTTCTTCTTCTTCAGGGAGTTCGTCGAAGTTAACTACAGCTTGTTCTACACCAGCATCAGCAACCTCTTCGCTTTCGAAGCTAATAGTACCCGAAGCGATCAAGATTACGAAAGTGAGAACTACAGCCAATGCAGCCAACACGATCAACATAGCCTTATTATGACGACCTTCAGAGTCTTTACGCATTTGGTATGCACCAAACTCCTTATTTTTTCCTTCGAAAATCAGGTCGCGCCAACCTTGTGATGAAAGATCTACATCTTTTGCCATTTTTCTTTACGTTTTAACAGGTTAATATATAGTTCATTCACACAAAATTACTTAGCTGGATTTCTACGATTGTACTCGTTAAGAAGAATTGTATCGGTGTGAGTTGGAGTCTCAATACTGTAACGAGAGATTTGGTTGATTTGCATTTCGTCGAGTGCATTTACCAATCCTTCGTAAGTAGTGTTAGGACCTGGTTTAATCACAACTACAGGGCGAGTCTTAAGAGAGTCGGCAGCGTTGAGTTTAGCAAGAGAGTCGAATTGCTCTTTTGAAATCTCTTCGTTTTTCCACATCTCTTTAAGTTTCAAGTATTCTTTCATAACCGCTTCATTGCGTTTAACAAGAATAGCACGAATACCTTGTGGTTGACCATTTTGGTTACCGATAAATGTTTCTTTTTTCAAGAAATCTGGAGTAGAGAAAGTAGTATCAGCGATACCGGTATAGTAGTACACGATGTGTGCTGTTTTACCGTTTTCGTCAACTACTGGAGTACCACTTTGTACGTTATACTCTGTATCAAGAATCAAAGTTACCGCTTCTGATTTCTTTGCTTGGTTTTGATTTTCCTTTTTAACTTCTTCGTTAGTAGGGAGAATCAATTGCAAAGTTTGCGATTTGATCATTGTTGTACAAAGCATAAAGAACGTAATCAAAAGCATGTTCATGTCCACCATTGGGGTAAAATCGACATGAATAGCGATCTTCTTTTGGGCGCCTTTTTTCTTTTTGCCGCCGTTATCTGATTGTTCTATTTGTGCCATAATTTACCTTTATTAATGGGTTGGTTCATCTTCTGATTTAAGTGCAGTCAAAAGACTAAACTTATTAAGCTTCATAGTTTGAAGGTTGTCAAACACGATTTGTACTGTTGAGTAAGGAGTGTTTTTATCAGCTTTAACAGCGATACCTTCACCTTTACGCATAAGAGCAGTGTAAAGGTTTTCCAACTTCTTAACATCAGCAGGATCGGTCAACATATCCTTTTGATCATTGTGAATTCTTTGTGCTACATTATAAACAGCCTTCATCCACACTTGGAAGTCGTTGAGTTTACCATTACGGTCTTTGTTACCGTCGATGGGTATACCTACGTTAGGATCTTCCATATTGCCTTGGAATTCATCACGTTTAGTTTGATCTAAACTGAGATATTGTGGCAAGCCACGGAAAGGCAATCCAAACATGTTGAGTTTTGTAAACTCAGCTACTTGAGTTTGGTCGAGCTCAACTTTTGCTGAGGGGTGCTGTTCATTGTAAATTTTTACTGCCTCCAAGAGCATCATTTCACGAATGTGCTCGCTTGAGAGGGTTGAGTCTTTATCACCTGTGAAAGAGATAAAGATTTTACCTTCAGTAGCAGGGTTACCTTCATTACCTGGTTTATCTTTGCCTGATACAAGGATAGTTACCAAGTTGTTCATAGGCACCTTTTCTTCAGAAACCGACGATGGAGTCATAACCACAGTAGGTTCTTTAGCCAAGAAGGTAGAAGTCAACATAAAAAAAGTAAGCAAAAGAACAGTCACGTCACTCATCGCGGTCATGTCGATGAGCGTACTCTTTCTTTTTATTTTTACTTTTCCCATATTTACCTTTTATTATTTGATTAAAAAAATCTTGTTAATTGGTTGAAATATGGAATTAGTGAGTTGCAGCAAATGTTTGCACGATTGAGAAACCGATTTCGTCAATTGCGTAAGTGAGGTGGTCGATTTTGTTAGTATAGAAGTTGTAACCAATTACAGCGAACGCACCAGTTGCGATACCGAATGCAGTATTGATAAGCGCTTCAGAGATACCAGCTGAAAGTTCAGTTGAGTCAGGAGCACCAGATGCAGAAAGAGCTTGGAACGATTTGATCATACCGATTACAGTACCGAGAAGACCAACGAGAGTACCAAGAGTTGTCATTGTTGCAACGATAGGAAGGTTTTGTTGAAGAGATGGCATTTCAAGAGCTGTTGCTTCTTCAAGTTCTTTTTGGATAGTTGCAATTTTTTGTTCTTTAGAAAGAACTGTATTTTTGTCCATTTCGTCGTAACGAACGAGTGCAGCAGCAACTACAGCAGCAACGCTACCACCTTGTTTTTTGCAAAGGTCTTGTGCAGCAGCGATGTCTCCTTTTACGAGGTTAGCTTTTACGTTAGCAACGAATTTTGTGATGTCACCTTTACCTTTTGCTGAGTTAAGAGCAAAGAAACGTTCTACGCAAAGTACGATTACTGTCAAGAACAAACCTTGGAGGATAGGCACGATGATACCACCTTTGTAGATTGTACCCCAAATGTTGATTGGGTGTCCATCTGGGTTGCCATCTTGGAAGTGTGATGGGTTACCAAACCAGAAGAAGAAAAGACAGAATGTTACTACCATACACGCGAAGATTACCCAAGAGGCTTTCTTGATACCGGGTGCATTTGATTTTTGAGCCTTAGCAGGCTTTGTTGCGGGCTTTTTAGCTTCCATAATTTAAAAATTAAAAATTTGTTATTAATTGATAATTAGTTTATTAATTTATTTAAACTTTCTTTTCTCATCATTTTGTCATCTACGCGTCTTACCAAATGTATGTATTTTACCCAATAAATGACATTGCAAAAATAATACTATATTTTCAACTATCAAACTTTTATTGGGCATTTTTTCACTCTTTTTATACTTTTATGCATTTCTACTCTCCCACTATCTCTACTCTATTTTTCCGATGTTACCCTTTTTTATCGGTAACATTGGTAACGATGGTAACATATATGATTCAAATTTATCTTTATACCACAAAATGTTTCACCCAAATCAACTATCTTTGCAAAAAAATACGCAATACATTAATAATATAAAACACCACTATGGCTTTTGGAAAATGGATTGGAGGATTTATAGGTTGGATGACGGCTGGTCCTCTCGGCGCTCTTGCCGGATTTGCCATCGGAGCAATAATCGACTCTGATGCCAAAAACTCTTCAAATCAAACTACAGTTGAACACAACACCGCATCGCCCGAATCGGGACAACGCAATTCGTTCCTATTCTCTATGCTCGTTATGGCTTCATACATCATTAAAGCCGACGGCAAAATCATGCATAGCGAAATGGAATTTGTGAGACAATTCCTTCGCAATAACTTTGGACCCGAAGCAGCTATTGAAGGAAATCAAATTCTTCTCAACCTCTTTGAACGTCGCAAACAGATGGATGCCATCAACCCTTCTGCATTCCGTAGCACCATCTACGATTGCGGTCGACAAATAGCATCAAATCTCACCTACGAAGAACGCCTACAACTTCTTCGTTTCCTTGCCATGATTGCCCAAAGCGATGGACATGTGTGCGACAAGGAGATTGAAGCTCTCAAAGAGGTAGCATCAGCAATGGGGTTATCGACAAGCGAGGTCGACTCTATGCTCAACCTTGGTCGCAACACTCTCGATGCTGCATACAAAGTACTTGAGATCTCTCCAACAGCAACCGACGACGAGGTAAAAGCTGCATATCGCAAACTCGCCCTTAAACACCACCCCGACCGTGTGGCATCTCTTGGCGAAGATATTCGCAAAGCTGCCGAGGAGAAATTCCGTCAAATCAACGAAGCAAAAGACAAAATCTACAAAGAAAGGGGCATAAGCTAAAACACCATTATATATACATCTCGTTTCATAGCGACTATCGTATTTATATCACCTGGTGGTTTCTCCCCTACACCTCCCAGAAAAAAACATAGCGAGCGACTCAATGAGCCACTCGCTATTTGTATTTATATGTAAAATTTCTCTACACTTAACTATGCACCACGCACATTATGTTACTCCACTTCAATTGTGAAAGGTTGCTTGAGGAAATTCTCTACAATTTCAATTTGCAAACCACCTTTTTCATTAAACTTAAAGTCTAACTTTAATGAGGTAATCCAATTGGTGTAGTGAATTTTAGCAGAGAGAGTATTGTCATTGTTCCACGCATAGCACGCACCGGTTGTAAATGGGCCAGTTATACCTGTAAATCGTCCTTTTGCACTGATTGAATAGTGTGGATACCCCGCCAAATCACTCATCAACCACTCATTGTAACCCATTGCAATTGCCGATTTTTTACCCTCGGCATCTACTACGTTAAGAGTGAATTTATTTGGTTCAAAGTTGAACTTAATCGACTTCCAACCGAGTTTGTTTTTGGGTAATTTATACTCTTTTCCGTTATATTTCTTCGCCAAAGCATTTGTAGCATCACCTTTTAACAAAGGAAGCGATGCATTTGCCTCAAATTTTGCTAAATTTTCAAGTTCATCAGGCTCTCCTTCAATAGCACAGCCATGAGCATTCTTCACTACAGTGTGCCAAATATTGCTTCTTTCGGGCCAGCCTTTACTCTTTGAGCATTGATTTAACACTACTACCATATTCTTTTGAGGCACAATGATTATATATTGTCCATAAGCACCATCAGCACGCCATGCACCAGGGTATTCACAGAGCCATATTTGATAGCCATAATCGTTAGATGCTTTTCGCACTACTCTCACTGTCATCATCTCTTCAACCCACTCTTGCGACACGAGTTGTTGACCCTTCCAATTACCTTTTTGGAGCAACAATTGACCAAACATTGCTTGCGCTTCGGCTGTCATATAAATACCCCAACCTGCAGTAACGATTCCTTTAGGACATCTCTCCCACTCCACATCATCGATGCCCATTGGGAAGAACACTCGTTCGTTGAGCAATGTAAGAACATCTTTACCCGTAACTTGTTGCACAATAGCCGATAATAGATATGTTTCGATTGAATCATAAGAGTATTTTGTACCAGGAGTCGCCACAAGTGGACGAGATAGGTAATAATCAACCCAGTCGGTTTGCGAATTACGCATTCCACCATTGGTTTTGAATCCCGAGCGCATTGTGAGCACATCTTTAACCTTAATACCGCCAATGTATTGAGCATATTGAGGGAAGAACTTTACTAACTCATCGTCAACCGACAACAACCCATCGTCAACAGCAAGGCCAACTGCCACAGCAGTAAAAGTTTTAGACACCGAATAGAGTGTGTGACGATCACTTGCCTTAAATGGCGCAGGGTGGATTTCGCCAGCCACTTTTCCATCTACAACCACCATAAGGTGATGTATTTCAGTAATATCACTCGACAACAATGAGTCATAAAGCAATTCAAACTGCTTGGGTTCAATCCCAGCCGATGTGGGAGTAGTGCGAGGCAGACGATATGCAGCACTTGCACACACACTCGCCATCAACACGATGGCACATAAAAGAGTTTTTAATCGTAATTGATTCTTTATCATGGTTAAATAATTTTGTTTTGTGCAAAGATAAGTTTTTTAGTTGAAAATGAAAAGAATGTAATAAATTTAGACTCTCCTCAGTTTATTTTGACGCCAAGTAGCAATCATATCAGTAAAGGTGCTACCAGGAGGAAGTAACGAGCGGTTCACCATATTGCGAACCATCGGGCACACCTCTATTGACTTGAATTTATCACTCTGCATTTGAGCCAAATAAGTCCATGTTTCGGTAAGATCATCATCGGGAAACAGTGTTACATTTCTACCTTGTAGGTGTTGCAATGTATCCATAGTTCCCATACCTCCAGTAGCAATATACAGAGGCAGCTGCTTATCATTGCGCAGATAAATCACATTATATGTCATTGCCAATAATGCCGACACCTCATTTGCCACCACTGCTATCGACACATCTTGTGGGTGATTTGGCAACAAATGTAATCCAAAAGGGTATCGTTGCAACTGATTAGTGGGCATTGATTGGTCAAGCGACAACCACTCAATATCACTCCATTTACATGCCTCTCCATTAGAGTCATACCTCACCACTTTCCCCAAATTACACTCCCCATTTTTACCCACTTGCCAGTACACCACTCCATCATTATGAGTAATTCCCACACAATATCGTCGCATGAGATTAAGAAACGACCAATATATATCAGGAGTACGATACATGCTACACATATGCTCCACAAGTGGATTTGCAAAATAGTTTAACTCGTTTTGCATAGTACTCTCTATTAGCTTATTACGTTCAAATTTAGCGCTCATATTATTCAATATTTTTCACAACAATTGTTACCATGTTACCAATGTTACCACTGTTTTTTATGGTAACACGGGTAACATTTCTCTTAATACTTGATTATAGTCCCATCTCTGATTTTACTTTGTAGATAGCACGATTACTCACCTGCAATTGAGTTGCGATTTCTCTAATAGACTTACCCTCTTTCAGCAATTGGCGTATCTCTTCAGTCATATCTCGCTTTTTACCCTTTTGTCGCAAGTGTTCGCTCTCGCAAGACTCTCCCATAGAGATAAATTTCAATAATCCATCTTGTCGGTCAATATAACATGCTTGCACATTAGATGCTCCATATACAATCTCCCCACTACGACTCTTTATCTGCTTAATATAGCGAATATTATCATCTACTACACTCTTTCCTATCGCAAACATTGAATCGGCAAAGTTTGCTATTCGCTTACTTCCAGCTAGCGAATTCTCTGTCAATGGTTCGCTAAGATTTCGTTTTGGAGTGTGAGAAATCACAAGCATCGAAATACCATAACGATTTTTTATTTCAATCAAGCGTCGCATCAATGCACCAGCCTCCGAACCCGATTCACTTTGAATGCATAGATATGTAAGATTGTCAATTATAACCACTTGTGGTTCAAATACTTTTATGCGATTTTCAATCGTGGAAATAAGTTCATTCTCATAGTTTACATCTTCCTGACTAAGAATAGTTTCAAGATTAATACTACCACGCATAAAATTATCGTGAAACTCATACACATTACCATTTTCATCACGACAACGCGAAGCAAATTGTCGTAGCGACATTTCAAAGTCGAGATATAATACCCTGTTGCCATTGCGCGAAATCTCATCGGCAATCTGCACCGAGAGAATCGACTTTCCTGTATTGGTATCAGAAAATAGAACACTACACTCACCTTCGTAGAAATATGGTTCGTATAGAGGAACCAAATCCTTCACATTAGCAATCTCGCTACGCAATTCCTTTGCCGAGGTTACGGTAATTAGCGAGTTATCCTTGATTTTGATTGAAGATTGTGCCATTTCTTGCATTAGATCTTGCATTTGATACTTTTCATTCATTTGATTCATAATTAAATAGATATTAGATTAACTTGTTAATAGTAATATATACCACCCCTACCACTATTACTTATAATAGTAGCACCAAAGTATAAGTGTAGAATGTCTTGAACTCAAAGGTTCGTCACCATTGCTTTGATGATGCAAAGTTACAACACGAAATATCCAAAAAACTGCGATAATGCACAAAATGAAAAATTGAGAATAGAAAATTTATAACCACTTTACCATCTACTCTCCATGTTACCCGTGTTACCATAAAAAACAGCGGTAACATCGGTAACAATGGTAACAGATACGTTTCCGTTGATGATTATAGAATTTTTCGCACATCTTTTTCTTATATTACAATGTGTAAACGGCAAAAAAATCGTAAATTTGTAGGTTAATTATTACGATGAAGGTACTTTATACAATATTACGCACATTGCTCATCTCACTATTGGCACTTTTCATAGTGTTGCCGATGGCTTTGTTTGTAGTTGTTTCACTCCCCCAGGTGCAACAAAAATTGTGTAAAGTGAGCGAAACTGAATTAAGCAAACTGCTTGGCACTGAGGTTAATATCGAACGCGTTAAAATCACACCTTTCAACCACATTGCCGTAGGTGATGTTACAATCAAAGATGACTACAACAAAGATGCCCTCAAGGTAGAAACCATTGCTGCTGGCATTGACCTTTACGAACTTTTTAACAACGAAAAAATCGTAATAACCCATGCTGCCATCATCGGTCTTGATGCTCGATTGTATAAAAACAACCCCTCTGCACCACTTAACATTCAAGGAATCATCGACCACCTTCAACCAAAGGACAAAAACAAGCCTCCTACACAGTTTGACCTTCGCGTCAACACGATAGTAATACGTGAATCGCATGCTTCGTTTGATATTCTATCCGAGCCATCTCTCGCTAACCGCTTTGACAAAAACCATATCAAAGTGAGCGATTTCAATGCCGATGTATACCTACCACAGCTCAAAAACAACGATTTCATATTCAATATTAAGCGTTTTCAAATCCAAGAGCATTCGGGCATAAATATCACCTCGCTAACAGGCGATTTCCATATTACTGCCGACGCTATTGAGGTGGATGGACTGAGCATAGCTCTCAACAATTCATCACTCAACTTTGGCGACATCAATCTCGCCACCAACGAATTGAAAGAAATTCCTCTTAACATTGCGCTTCACAAAGGCAGTCACATTAACATCGGTGACCTCGCCCCATTTGTTCCTACTCTAAAAAATGCCGACCAACGATTTAATATCGATTTCAATCTAAACGGCAATCTCAATAATCTATCAATTAAGTCATTCAGCATTGCCCACGATTCAAAAAATATCAACATATCTACAACTGGACATATCTCTGGCGTTAAGCATCCTGAGTTGATGGATATAAACCTCCCATCGCTTACGATTAAAACCAACGCCAACGATTTAAGCAATCTTCTCACCTCGATTAATGTTATCAAACCACAGGTTGGCAACAAAATAGCACAATTGGGAAATGTTGACCTAAACGCACAATTCAATGGTAAACCTATTGACGCACACCTCGTTGGTAACATCAACTCGGGCATAGGGAATGTGGACCTTGATGTCAACTACAAACTTGCGTCTAACAAGAACGCTCTCTCGGTTCACGGCGATGTCAACACCTCCAATCTCAATATTGGTCAGGTAATTAACCCTCAATTTGGCACTACAACTGGTTCATGCGACTTTGAGATTAACCTCGGCAAAGGATATCGCACCATCAAAGTTGAATCATTTATCGATCATCTTGACTACAACAACTATCGCTACAACAATATCAATTTAAGAGGACATCTCATTGACGATGAGTTTTCTACCTACGCAGAGGTCAGGGATTCTTGCCTACAACTCGAGTTAATGGGTAGTGCAAATCTTAACAAAGAGACACCCACAGCATCGGTTTATGCATCAATTCCATACTTTAATCTTCACGAGACTGCGCTCTCTAAAGAGTATTGTACTATTGACGCCGACATAAAAGCCGACATTCAGGGTTTTGACCTCAACACGATCAATGGGAACGTCAATATTAGTGACATTAACTTTAACAATCGTCCTGAAGAATCACTCCACATCAAAGAGGTCAATCTAAATGTCCAAAATAGTAACTATCCTCAACAAATAAAGGTCACATCCGACCTCCTAAATGCATCAATCGAAGGCAGTTACTCATTCAACACCCTCGTGCCATCAATCAAAGCAATGCTCAACAATGCATTCCCAGTTATCCTTGGCAACGAATCTCAAATGGCACAAAACAACATTACCGAATCTATCACTACCAAGCCCAACGACTTCCTTTACAACATCACTATCAATAGCGACAATGAGGTATTATCGTATTTCAATCCCGAATTACGTCTCTTCTCTCCTATCACTATCAACGGCGAGATGAACCAATCATCACAACGCATTGATTTGGCAGTATATATCCCCTATTTTGCAAAGAAAAAGAAACTCTACGAAAGTACTTATCTACTCATAGATATCGACAAAAATTTTGACAAATGTCAACTTGTTGCACACTCCGAATTCCCTACAAAACATGGCATGATGCCTATCGACATCTCTTGCAATGGTATTGACAATCGTCTAGACACCTACATAAACTGGAAAATCAATCGCAAAGAGCGTTTTGAAGGCGCACTCGATCTCTCTACTCTATTCTCTCGCAATGAGGATAACTCTCTTGCAGTCAACCTCGACATCAACCCAAGTCAATTAGTATTTAACGATAGTGTGTGGACCATTAACCAAGCTCACATCGAGTATACCGACAAGAGTATAACCGTAGATAACTTTGACGCACGCCATGCCGATCAATTCATTACTCTCTCAGGCAAAGCATCTCCTTCGCCCAACGATAGTCTATGCCTCAATCTCAAGAATGTAAATCTCGACTACATATTTCAAACCCTACAAATCAATCAAGTTAACATTGGCGGAGATGCTACTGGCACATTCTATGCTCGCAATCTTTTTAGCAAGCAACCAGTAGCCTATACTCCACTGCTAAAAGTTAAAGGCATCAGCTACAATGGTGCTGTGTTTGGCGATGCCGATATTGTATCACACTGGGACAACGACCTCGGAGCTGTGCACATTGATGCTGAAATATTCCAACCTGGCATTAAAGACTCTTACATTAACTGCGAGATATATCCCATTAAAGAGGCCCTTGATTTGCGATTTGATGTAACCCGAGTCGATGCATCATTCTTAGAGCCATTCGTATCGGCATTTGCATCTAATGTAAGTGGTAAAGCATCGGGCAAAGCTCGTCTATTTGGTCCATTCAAAGACATTAACTTAGAGGGTGATGTATTAGCCGAAAACCTCAAACTTCACATTGATTACACCAATGTTACTTACTCTACCACCGATTCAGTGCATTTCCGCCCAGGATTAATAAAAATGAGCGACATCACGCTCTACGACCCATCGGGCAACACTGCCACACTCAATGGAGAGCTACGTCACAATTACTTCAGAGATGCTGAATTTGAGTTCAATATTACTAACACAAAAAACTTCCTTTGCTACGATGTAAAAGAATCACCTACCGATACTTGGTTTGGTCACATCAATGGTAACGGATTTGCTCGCATTGAAGGAAAACCGGGTGTAGTAAACATCAACGTTGAGATGAAAAGTGCACCTAAATCAACATTTACATTTGTCATTTCTGACACTCAAAATGCCTACGACTACAATTTCCTTACTTTCCGCGACAAAAATAACATAGGAAAAGAGAAGACAATAACACCTATAGGAGAGACTCCTATTGAGGTCACACGCTTCAAAGAACAAATAAAAAAGGTTGAAGAGGAAAGTTCATCGGAGTTCAATCTTGATATTATCGTCGATGTAACCCCCGATGCCCAAATTACTTTAGTAATGGACCCTGTAGGTGGTGACAAAATTAAAGCCAACGGCGAAGGCCAACTTAAACTACACTACGGCTCAGCCAACGAAGATGTGAAGATGTATGGCACATACGAAATCGATAAAGGTAGCTACAACTTCACACTCCAAGATATTATTATCAAAGATTTCAAATTGCGAGATGATAGCAAGATTTCGTTTGACGGCGATCCTATGGCTGCTAAATTAGATATTTCGGCTGTATACCCAGTGAAAGCCAGCCTCAGCGACCTCGACCAGTCATTCCTCGAAGATAAGAGTATCAATAACACCAATGTGCCTATCGATGTGGTATTTGACATTAAAGGTATCATGACTCAACCCGACATTAACTACAAACTCGAGTTCCCATCATTTGCTAACTCTAAAGGAGATATTGAAAGTAAAGTAAATAGCATTGTGAGCACTGAGGATATGATGAAACGTCAATGTCTATATCTTCTCGCCCTCAACCGATTCTACACACCCGAATATATGACTACCACTAGCGGTAACGAACTATTCTCGGTGGCATCATCAACTATTTCATCACAATTGAGTAGTATGCTCGGACAATTGAGCGAAAATTGGACCATATCCCCCAACCTCCGAAGCGACCTAGGCGACTTCTCTGATGTAGAGGTCGATGTGGCTCTTTCAAGTACACTTCTTAACAACCGTCTACGTCTTAATGGCAATTTCGGTTATCGCGATAAATCACTCAACACCAACCAATTCATTGGAGATTTTGACCTCGAATACCTTCTCACTCCTCGTGGTTCATGGCGTTTGAAAGCATATAACCGTTATAACGACCAAAACTACTATATCAAAACAGCCACTACAACTCAAGGTGTGGGTATTATGTACCGTCAAGACTTTGACAATATATTCCGTTCATCTAATTCAAAAAAATCTAAAAACATTCCCGACTCCATAGTTGTTGATACTACTAAAACGATTATCCCAGCGACTCCTATCGATAGTACTGCTGTAAAAGAAAAGTAACCTCTGATTGGACTATAAATGGAAATTATTAACATCATAAACGATTTTTGGAGTTACCTTCTCATTGTATCCCTACTGTTTTGTGCCATATATTTTACAATAAAGACTCGTGGCGTACAATTTACTATGATTGGCGATATGATAAAAGAACTTGCCAATTCGGGAAAGTCCGACAAGGAATCGAGCAAAAAGTCTATTAGTTCGTTTCAAGCCTTTACTGTATCAATAGCAAGTCGTGTGGGCACAGGCAATCTTGCAGGTGTTGCAACGGCAATCGCCATTGGTGGGCCAGGAGCAGTATTTTGGATGTGGGTGATTGCCCTACTTGGTGCTGCAAACGCATTTATTGAGTCAACTCTCGCCCAAATCTATAAAATTAAAGGGGAAAACTCATTTATGGGAGGTCCTGCCTACTATATCAAATATGGAATAGGAAACAAACTGTGGGCAAACACCTTTGCAATACTCATCACAATTACCTTTGGTCTTGCCTACAACTCAGTGCAAAGCAACACCATCGCATCGGCAGTAAAAGCATCATTTGGATGGTCGCCAATGATTGTTGGTATCATTCTCACCGCAACAGCGTTAATTATTATATGTGGAAGCATTCATCGCATATCTCGTTTTAGCGAAATTGTAGTGCCATTTATGGCTATTGCTTATATTTTGCTTGCCATAGTAATATTAAGTCTCAATATCACGCAGATTCCTTCGGTTTTGAAACTCATCGTTACCGAAGCGTTCTCTATTGAGTCGACCATTGGAGGTGGATTAGGAATGGCTATGCTTATGGGGATAAAACGTGGATTGTTTAGCAACGAGGCTGGCGAAGGTTCTGCCCCCAATGTAGCAGCAACTGCATCAGTGAGTCACCCAGTAAAACAAGGATTAGTGCAAACTCTTGCCGTTTATACCGATACTTTAATTATATGCACCTGCACTGCGCTCATTATCCTTTGCAGTGGCACATTTTATACACAATACAACGGCATCGAACTCACTCAAATGGCATTAGTGAGCGAAATAGGACCAATTGGAGCCTATTTCATATCAATTGCGATATTCCTTTTTGCCTTTACAAGTATCGTTGGGAATTATTATTACGGAGAGACTAATATTCAGTTTCTTACCTCCAATCGTTGGGTGTTATATGCTTATCGTCTAACTGTTGGAGCAATGGTAATGATAGGAGCAGTAGCAAGTCTTGACCTTGTGTGGGCTCTTGCCGATATTACAATGGGTATGATGACTATATGCAACCTCGCAGCAATCCTCGTACTAGGTAAATATGCCATTAAAGCACTCGACGACTATCGCAATCAACGACTCCGTGGATATAACCCCGTCTATCATTCATCAGCCATTCCACAAATTGCGAGCAAAACTCCCTGCTGGGATAAATAATGTTACCATCGTTACCAATGTTACCCACTTATTATGGTAACATGACTACAAACTTTCACACTCTTTGAGCCACATTGCCGACGAAGCATCAGAGGGCATTGACCAGCCACCACGAGGCGATAGGCTCAATCCACACACACATGGACCATCGGGCATACAAGAACGTTTGAACTGTTGATTAAAGAATCGTCGGCAGAAAGTTGTAAGCCAATGTTTGATTGTCGCACCATCATACGCTCCAGCAAACACTTCCATTGCAAGTGTATAAATGCGTTGAGGACGATATCCATACTTCAGCGTATAATATAGGAAGAAATCGTGCAACTCGTAAGGTCCTACTAAATCCTCTGTTTTTTGTTTGATATTTCCATCACTATCGGCAGGAACAAGTTCAGGGCTAATAGGTGTGTCAATAACATCAAGCAATGCCTTGCGGCACGCCTCATCTTGCTCGGTAGAGGCAATCCATTCAACCAATCGGCGTACAAGGGTTTTAGGCACACCAGCGTTGATGCCATACATCGACATATGATCTCCATTATAGGTAGCCCAACCGAGAGCCAATTCCGACATATCACCAGTGCCAAGCACCATGCCGTTTACTTGATTGGCTATATCCATAAGTAACTGCGTGCGTTCGCGTGCTTGTGAGTTCTCGTAGGTTATATCGTGAACATTTATATCGTGATTAATATCGGCAAAATGCTGTTTTACGGCAGGAACAATAGATATTTCGCGCATAGTAATACCTAGCGAACGCATCATTACAAGGGCATTATTATATGTGCGATCGGTAGTGCCAAATCCTGGCATCGTAACACCTATGATACCCTTACGGTCAAGTCCCATGCGATCAAATACCTTAACGGCTATCAATAATGCAAGCGTAGAATCAAG
This sequence comes from Muribaculaceae bacterium, assembly GCA_017559355.1. GTDB lineage: Bacteria > Bacteroidota > Bacteroidia > Bacteroidales > Muribaculaceae > RGIG4079. The sequence goes on along the minus strand of JAFYSL010000057.1, from coordinate 5,329 downwards.
TCCGCCCGAAATCCCTATTACAAGGTTTTTGCACCATGTAACCTCCATACGACGCATCAACGCCAATACTTGAATATTCACTGCATCATTGCAATACGCCTCAGCAAGCGAAGCGTCGGGCAAAAATGGATTAGCAACAACTGATTCTTTACTCTTTGCGCTATTACGGTTTGCCACATTCATAAAATGAGGAGTTGCACACCCCACCTCGGCAACAACCGATTGTGATTCGCTTTGCCACTGTTCATTTTGAGCTATCAACTCACCATTTTGAGCAACGATAGCACATCCATCATACACATGGTCGGTAGTCGATTCGCCATAGCCCGAACCTACATATATATATGTGGTGAATAACTCCAATGAACGAGCCTTAATATCTTCAATAAAACCTTGACGACTACCCATCGATGCCTTGCGAGCGCCTAAATGTGCCACTACTTGACCTTTTGCTTGATATTTCAACGACAGACTTATCTCGTCATCTCCTATCACAATTGCCACTTTGACATCTTCAACAGGCAACATCTGATTGCTCAACATTCGCACCCGTCTATCGCCTATTTTTATGATAGCATCTACCTCATTGCCATTTGCAAAACATGAATCATTGCCATTTATATTACCTGGCACCACGGCGATTATTTCACCACGAGATATAGCCACACCACAGTCATATACTCTACCTTCATAAGCTATTATCGAACCTACAATCAACGACATATCCCATGCTCGCGAAGCCTCAACAACACGCAACAATGCACATTGCGCTGCATAAACAAGCATCTCCGAATGGAACAAATCTCCACAAGTCACACCCGTAGTGGTCAATTGTGGAAATATCGCCATCTGCACCTCCGATTTGCTCAATTTATCACATAATTCTATAATGCTATCGGCATTATAATCACAATTAGCAACACTAATCTTGGGCACAGCAGCCGCTATTTTGTAAAATTCTTGATTCATATCCTTCTTGTTGTGTTTTGCATTACAAAAGTAAATAAAAAATTCACAACTCTTATATTTTTTATTACCTTTCATTTCTTTTGCGTAACTTTGTACTCTAAAATCACAACATCGACAACAAAATAAAATATGAGCAATATTATATTAGGCATTGAATCATCGTGCGACGACACCAGCGCAGCAATCATCAAAGATGGTATTCTTCTATCAAACGTCATTGCAAGTCAAAGTGTGCATGAGGAATATGGAGGTGTAGTGCCCGAATTAGCATCTCGCGCTCATCAACAAAATATCGTACCAGTGGTTGATACTGCTATCAAACGTGCTGGCATTGAAAAAAGCGATCTTAGTGCCATTGCTTTTACTCGTGGGCCAGGTTTGCTCGGTTCGTTGCTCGTAGGCACCTCGTTTGCCAAAGGCCTTTCGCTCGGATTACGCATTCCTATTGTCGATGTAAACCACCTTCACGGTCATGTGCTATCGCATTTTATTCGTCGTGAAGAAAATGATGTTGTTCCCGAATATCCATTCATCTGCTTGCTCATATCAGGGGGGAACTCTCAAATCATTCTCGTCAAAGATTACAACAACATGGAGGTGCTCGGTCAAACCATCGACGATGCTGCTGGCGAAGCATTTGACAAATGCGCCAAAGTGATGGGACTTCCCTATCCTGGTGGTCCCCATATTGACCGTCTTGCAGCCGAAGGTGATGCTAATCGATTCAAATTCTCAAAACCTCATATCCCTGGTCTTAACTATAGTTTCAGTGGATTGAAAACCTCATTCCTTTACACGCTCCGTGATGCAAAGAAACTCGACCCCGATTTCATCGAAAACAACAAGGCCGACCTTGCAGCATCACTACAACGCACTATCATTGAAATTCTTATTGATAAACTCAAAAAAGCCGTTGACCAAACAGGTGTGAAAACTGTTGCTATTGGTGGTGGTGTATCAGCCAACTCTGGTGTACGCCAAGCCATTGCCGATTTCTGCGACAAACGAGGATTAAAAGCGTTCATTCCCGAACGAGCATTCACTACCGACAACGCTGCCATGGTTGCCATCGCTGGATACTACAAATACCTCGCAGGCGACTTCTGCCACTACGACGCTGTACCTTATGCAAGAGTAACTATATAAGAGGAAAAAGGAGAGAGCAAAGAGCAAAAATAAATCTGTAAATATTGACTTGTTATTAGTTACATTAATAAGTAATATGAATAATAGCATTACTCATCAAAAGACCAAGGCATTTGCTATTCGCATTATTCGTTTTCATAAATATTTGACGATCGAGAAAAATGAATACATAATCTCAAAACAACTTCTTAGATGTGGTACAAGCATTGGTGCAAACACAAGAGAATGCAACAATGCGCAAAGTAAACATGATTTTATTCACAAATTATCTATTGCGTTAAAAGAAGCTGATGAAACAGCATATTGGCTTGAATTACTCGTTGAAAGCGAAATTATCGATAACAATATCTTTAATTCATTATACAACGACCTTTCCGAAATAATTGCATTACTAACATCAAGCATAAAAACTGCAAAGCAAAATTTAAGCAATCAACAACCTTAAATTTCCTCTTTCTTCTATCATTTTCTAATTCATTATTTTTCCTCTTTCTTCTATCATCTTTCCTTTTTTATTATGAATGTTTCTATCGTTGTTATTGGAGATGAGATTCTCATTGGGCAAGTGATTGACACTAATTCGGGGGACATTGCTCGCATACTCAACCCATATGGTTGGCGCGTAAATAATGTACAAGTTGTGGGTGATGATGCCTCACAAATCCTCCGTTCCATAGAGCGTGCATTTGAATCTAGCGATGTAGTGCTCACTACTGGAGGACTCGGACCCACGAAAGATGATATCACCAAGTCGGTATTATGCCAATATTTTGGTGGCGAACTATACGAAAACGCTGAAGTACTTAAAAATGTAATAGAGGTAGTAGAGAAACGAGGACTAAAACTTAATGACCTCACTGCAACACAGGCCATTGTTCCTTCATCGTGCCAAGTAATTCAAAATGAGGTAGGGACAGCACCTTTGATGTGGTTTGAAAAAGATGGCAAGGTTCTTGTGGCAATGCCTGGAGTTCCTTTTGAGACACAACACATGTTCCCCAAAGAGGTACTCCCCCGTTTATTGCAGAAATTCCATAGCAATGTCGCCATTGAGCATCGCACACTGCTTGTTACAGGTTGGAGCGAATCACGCCTTGCCATGGAGATTAGCGAATGGGAAGATGCCCTACCCTCATATATACACCTTGCATATCTTCCTAAACCAGGATTGATACGCCTACGACTCGATGGAACTCACCACGATAAAGATTTTATAAATAGCGAACTCAACAAATATCGACAAGAATTAATCGACCATTTAGGAGACGACATTCTACACGATGACGACCTCACTCCTCCCGAAATACTCCTGCTACATCTCAATAAATTAGGGTTTACCGTAGCAACAGCCGAAAGTTGTACCGGTGGAAATATTGCCCATCAAATCACCTCTATAGCAGGCAGTTCATCGGTATTTATGGGTAGTGTAGTAGCTTATAGCAACGACGTAAAACATCGAGTATTAGGGGTAACGAATGAAACTCTTGATTCTTATGGAGCAGTGAGTATCCCTACGGTTGAAGATATGGCACAAGGTGTTTGCCAAGTCATTGACACAGATTGTTCGATTGTAACATCTGGCATTGCTGGACCAGGAGGAGGCTCGCCCGACAAACCAGTAGGCACAGTGTGCATAGCAGTAAAAACTCCTTGGAGCATTGTTTCCGACACACATCACTTCCCAGGCAATCGTAGTCGAGTAATCGACCGAGCTACAACTACGGCAATCATCACTCTAATAAAGGAATTAAAAACAAAGCCCTAAATAATGAATATTTAATATAAAATTCACATTTAGAGTCGAAAAATTTGCGTAAATCAAGAAAAATTCGTTACTTTGCACTCTGTTTTGTGGCCCATCTTGAAAGCCGTTAAGAAAGATGCACTTGACTGCGATATGAGACCTGATGCAAGCCCCTAAACAACAATGTGTTAATTATTAATAAAACAAGATAAACAACAACAGCCATGTCAAAAATTTGTCAAATCACAGGCAAGAAAGCGATGGTTGGTAACAACGTATCGCACTCTAAGAGACGTACCAAACGTAAATTCAATGTGAACCTCTTCACTAAGAAGTTCTATTGGGTTGAGCAAGAAACTTGGATCAGCCTTACTATCTCTGCTGCTGGTCTTCGCACTATCAACAAACTCGGCCTTAACCTTGCGATGAAGCAAGCTGCCGACAAGGGTTATTTAACAGAAATCAAATATTTAGAATTCTAATAAGATGGCAAAGAAAGCTAAAGGTAATCGCGTGCAAGTTATCCTCGAATGCACTGAACATAAGGCAAGTGGTATGCCCGGTACTTCTCGTTACATCACTACCAAAAACCGCAAAAATACAACTGAGCGTATGGAGTTGAAAAAATACAACCCTATCCTCAAGAAAGTAACAGTTCACAAAGAAATTAAATAATAACTAAGATATGGCAAAGAAAACCGTAGCATCACTCCAAAAAGGTGAAGGTCGTACATATAGCAAAGTTATCAAAATGGTAAAATCGCCAAAAACTGGTGCTTATATGTTCAAAGAAGAAATGGTGCCCAATGACGCAGTAAAAGACGTTTTGGCTAAGTAATCAGAACATCACATTTTACACTATATCGCAACTCCGTTGACAATCGTCGGCGGAGTTGTTTTATTAACCACCTCTTCATCACGAAAACAGCATTACGTTTTAATGGGCAGGGTGGACAAAAAGTAGGATAAAATCTTTGTAATGCGCTGAAATACATATCTTTGTGAAGAATATTATTGATATGGTAAAAAAAATGCTTTTTTTGTGGCTCAAATAAGGTCGTTAGAAACGGCTTAAAAAGCCGAAAACAAATGTATAAATGCAATGCTTGTAAGCGTCAATTTGTGGGAGGTCGCAGACGAAATAAAACACAAGTAATAACCGACTATGTAGAGGGAAAACAGACAATAGAACAGCTTTCTGTCAAGTATGGCGTTTCATCCCGAACAATCCAACGAGATTTAAACGGAATGCGTTATGTGCAGAAAATAGTCAAGAACAAAGATGTCACCATTCAATTGGACACTACATATTGGGGGCGCAACTTTGGTTTAATGGTTATAAAAGATGCCTTACGTAATAAAATACTTTGGCGAAAGTATGTTCGCTATGAAACTATAAAAGATTATTTGGAAGGAGTTGAATGGCTCAAATCCCAAGGTTTTAGAATATATGGGGTTGTCATTGACGGG
>JAFYSL010000056.1 GCA_017559355.1 Muribaculaceae bacterium | reverse complement strand
TTGGCTTCTCATGCCGTTTTTAACGACCTTATTTGAGCCACAAAAAAAGCATTTTTTTTACCATATCAAGAATATTCTTCACAAAGATATGTATTTCAGTGTATTACAAAGGTTTTATCCTACTTTTTGTCCACCTTGCCTATTTCGTAATAAATTCTTACCTAAATTTGGAGCATAAAAAAAGCTGACCATGGGTCAGCTAATTTTTTCCTTTGCTGTTATAAGCACTGATTATTTTACAGAATCAGCAACAGTTGAATCAGCAACAACTGAATCTTGAGCAGCAGAATCAACAGCTACAACAGAATCAGCAGCTACAGAGTCAGTAGCAGCAGCTTCAGTAGCAGCACCACCACAAGAGAACAAAGATACGCTGAATACAACAGCAAGTAATAAAACTAACTTTTTCATTTTCTTTTCTTGATTAAATAATAAAACAATATTTTTTGCTTCAAAAACGGTACAAAGTTAATACTAATTTCTGAACTAACAAATAAAATTTATAATTTTTTTCAAAGATTTTTTCCTTAGTCAAAAAAAATCAAAAAAATCGTATAAATCTGCTCAATTCTTTAACATTTGTGCAGTATTTTACGCTAAAATTCTAAAAATCCTAACTTTTTGCAACTATTGCATTGGCCATTACCACTGCTTTTGTGATATGATCGCAAATATGGTCATCACCAATGAGTTTGTCAATATTTGCATGATGCAAATCTTTGCGCACATTGTCTTTTACTCCCGACAAAACCACATGTATTCCCTCGTTTTGTGATGAACGAATAAGCATCTCAAGGTTGTGAATACCTGTTGAATCAATAAATGGCACTTTACGCATGCGAATTATACGCACAAGTGGTTTGTGTGCCATTGAATTACGCATCAATTCGTCAAACTTAGTTGCCACACCAAAGAAGAATGGACCATCTATCTCATACACATCAACACCCTTTGCTAAATCAAGCATTTCATGGGTATTTGACTCAGTTCCTTCAGCAATGTCAAGTTGGTCTCCATATACCTTAATTTCGGTATTTTCCATTACTCGACGCAAGAACAATACTACAGCAAGCAATAACCCTATTTCGATTGCAATAGTGAGGTCGAAAATCACGGTCAAGAAGAATGTTACGAGGAGTACCGAAATATCACTTTTGGGAGATTTGAAGATTCCCACAACTGTGCGCCATCCACTCATATTATATGATACCACAAGCAATACTGCAGCAAGACATGCCATTGGCACATAATTAATAAGAGGCATCAAGAATAAGAAGATAAGCAACAACACTACAGTGTGAACAATACCTGCTACAGGTGTGCGACCACCATTTGTGATATTAGTCATTGTACGAGCAATAGCACCTGTTACAGGAATACCACCAAAGAATGGCACTGCAATATTTGCCAAACCCTGTCCTATCAACTCGGTGTTGCTATTTGTGCGCGAGCCAGTCACACCATCGGCTACTGTCGCCGAAAGCAACGATTCAATAGCACACAACACAGCGATAGTAAACGCTGATGGCATCAATTGGTTAATTGTAGCCATTGACAATTCAAATCCATGTGGTTCAGGAATTTCATTTGACATTGCGCCAAAACGATCGCCAATAGTCTCTACTGAGATGCCACAATATTCTTTCAAGAAATACATTGCAACAGTAACCACAATAATCGCGGTCAATGCGCCTGGCATCTTCTTAGAAATTTTGGGAGTCACGATGATAATCATAAGAGATATCAAACCTACAATTAATGTAGTCCAATTGATATTTCCTATATTTTGGAAATACACGCCCCACTTAGGAAGAAATTCGCTTGGCACATTAGACAATCCAAGTCCAAAAAAATCATTTATTTGCGTAGAGAAAATCGTCAAAGCAATACCTGCAGTAAAGCCCACCACAATAGGATATGGAATAAACTTGATAACAGTTCCTAGATGGAATAAACCCATCACCACCAGCATTATACCAGCCATTAGCGTCGCAATAGCAAGACCTTGCAAGCCAAATGTAGCAATGATATTATACACGATTACAATAAATGCCCCCGTAGGTCCACCAATTTGCACCGAGTTACCACCAAATGCCGATACTACAAAGCCACCAATAATGGCTGTAATCAAACCGATTGTTGGCGTAACACCAGATGCGATACCAAATGCAATTGCCAATGGCAATGCTACGATACCTACCACGATACCTGCAATGAGGTCATCTTTGAATCGTGACAATGAATAACCTTTCAACGAAGATAACAACTTAGGTTGAAAGTCAATAGATCCTGACAATTTCATAATCTTTTTCCCTTTATTTTTTAGAATCTTTTTTATAGTAGTAGAGTCAACTTTCTCATCTCTACTTTTACTCTCAATTCGCGACAAATACCTAAAACGAAGAATGACACGCATCATTTTGCGTGTCATTTTTCCTTATTTTGTTTTTATTACTGCTTACCTGAAACTGCTACTTCGCGAGAAATTTTTGCAACAAGACCTTGAAGCACTTTACCAGGACCGAGTTCTACAAACTCAGTTGCACCGTCAGCCACCATGTTTTGAACTGATTGAGTCCAACGTACAGGTGCTGTTAATTGTGCTACTAGATTTGCTTTGATTTCTTCAGGGTCAGTGTGAGGTTTTGCATCAACATTTTGATATACTGGGCACACTGGAGTAGCAAATTTAGTATTTTCAATTGCTTGAGCCAACTCTGCACGAGCAGGTTCCATACATGGAGAGTGGAAACCGCCACCTACTTTGAGTTTCAATGCGCGTTTTGCACCAGCAGCGAGAAGTTGCTCGCATGCAGCATCAATTGCAGCCTCTTCACCCGAGATAACGAGCTGACCTGGACAGTTATAGTTTGCACACACTACAACACCATCAATGCCTGCGCAAATTTCCTCAACCTTTTCATCAGGAAGTGCAAGCACAGCAGCCATTGTTGATGGATTGAGTTCGCAAGCCTTTTGCATTGCTTGAGCGCGAGCCGATACAAGACGGAGACCATCTTCGAAGTTCAATGCGCCAGCAGCAACAAGAGCTGAAAATTCACCTAGCGAGTGGCCTGCAGTCATTTCTGGTTTGAACTCTTCACCAAGAGTTTTTGCCAAAATCACTGAGTGAAGGAATATCGCAGGTTGAGTAACCTTTGTTTGACGAAGGTCTTCGTCAGTACCCTCAAACATCAAGTCTGTAATACGAAAACCTAATACTTCGTTTGCTTTTTCAAACATTTCACGAGCTATAGGATTGTTTTCGTATAGGTCTTTACCCATACCTACAAATTGAGCTCCTTGACCAGGAAAAACAAATGCTTTCATTTTCAATAATTAATATCTATGTTATAAAAGGAGTGCAAAGTTACGCTTTTTTCTCCAAAAATGTGGTATATTCGACATATTTCTGTAACTTTACATGCTGAAAAATAGTTTTATAACACTTAATTGACTCTATTTATGACAATTTTCAATATTATTCCGGCTATCAGCATGCCTTCTGGTTGGGAATGGATTATAATCCTTGTTGTAGTTCTCCTTCTTTTTGGAGGTAAAAAAATCCCCGAACTAATGCGTGGACTTGGTAAAGGAGTAAAAAGTTTCAAACAAGGACTTAACGAAGCTAAAGAGGAGTTAAATAAAATCGACGAAGAAGAGGACTCTACTCCAAAAGGGAAAAAGGACTAATCACCCTATCCTTAGCCTATAAATCGTGAGTAACGAAAACTCCACATCTCAAGAAATGAGTTTTTGGGAACACCTTGAAGTATTGAGAGGTGTACTTTGGCGCATTGTTGCCATCACAGCAGTAATAGCCGTGGGACTATTTATAGGTATGCATTGGATTTTTGACAATGTTATTCTCGCCCCATGCAATAGCAGTTTCCCCCTTTATCAATTCTTTGACTACATTCTCAGCAACACAGTAGGTGGTGTATCAGAACAATTCCAAGTAACTCTGATAAATATCAAACTTACCTCACAATTCTACATTCATATTTCCACCTCTTGCTGGCTCGCTCTCACTATTGCATTTCCATTTATAATCTACCAATTATGGAGTTTTATTAGCCCAGGGCTATATGACAACGAGAAACGAGGTATAAAAACAGCCTTTTTCTTCGGCAATATCATGTTCTACCTCGGCATTGCAGTAGGATATTATTTGGTATTTCCATTAACATTGCGATTCTTAGCCGACTATCAACTCAGTTCAACCATTCCCAATACCATATCACTCGACTCCTATATGGACAACTTCTTTGTTATCACATTGATGATGGGAGCCGTATTTGAACTACCCCTACTCTCGTGGGTACTTGGAAAAATGGGATTTCTCTCTCGTGAATTTTTCTCGACCTATCGTCGTCATGCAATTGTGGTGTTACTCATTGTTGCGGCAATGATTACTCCTACTGGCGATCCATTCACCCTCTCGGCAGTATTCTTCCCTATATACCTCCTTTGGGAACTTAGCTCACGCCTCGTGCCAAAAGCTGAGAATTTATAAAAAACGCTTATTCTGCTATAAAGTATGAAGTAATCCTGACTTCTCACAACTTTACATCTATTATTACTCTTAAATAATTATCTTACACCAACATAATTAGTCGTATCAACTAAGAGGGAGGAAAAATAACTTTTTCCTCCCTCTTTTTACACTATTTTATAAGGTTATAACCCAAACATTTCTTCGTAGTCGCTTTTGTTTGTGAGATATGATTCTCTCATGCAATCAATGATACCTTGAAGTGTACTTTGATTGTTGTTGTACCACTCTACTGGTGGATACCACCGCACATCGTCGCGTTTTTGAGATTGCTTAAACGCAACCCCCTCAAAGTAATTTATTGGCATGCCCGAATCATAAGCCTCCATCAAAAATCCTTTTGTTGTCTTTTTAAGGCGACTATCTCCAGCGTTAAGCCAACCATGTTCAGGAGAATATGCTTGCAATATGCCAGCCGTAAATTCACCTGTTTCCTCGTCATGCTCTATCATTTCTAATCGGTAGTGACGGGCACTAAGTGTGGGTTGGCTAAATCCATTCATTGACATTACTAAATGGAAATATAATCCAGCAAGACCATTCCCTCCAGGATTGAGTTTGAGGTTACCGATAGTGAATGAGCCACCATCGAGCACCATCCATTTACGCCCAGTTTCTTTATCAAGTTGATAACCACTAATGCGGAATGGAGCCGAGAACATATTACAAGACACATCGGGCTCAACATATTTCTTCACTGGATCAATCATTGCCACAATAAATCCGTAAGTATTATCGCCGTAAGGGTTGGCATCGGTTTTTGACGCATTAATTTGAGCATAGTAGGTTATGTTACCATAACTATAGTTTTCAATAACCAGCTCCTTTTCACCTTGATAACACCCAGTGTGTTGAGGTTCTTGGTCATCATCTTTCTTTGCAAATTTCACTTTAATGTGAATGTTTGATGTAACCGTAAATGCATTATTCGCAGAAATTACGCCACGACCATCGGCATCATGTGTGATGCTTGCCACCGCCCAATCTTTGGCTGGAGATACACTTAATGTCGCTTTGTCGCCGTATTCAAATCGCCCAGTTGGAGAAATTGATGCAGTACCCTCTCCTTCGATAGATACAGTTACATTATAGAATGTTCGTTCTACTATGATTGGACCAATAGGCGGACGTTCCTTAACAATAACTACGGTATCGGGTGGCCACGGTAGTGGTATTGGCTCTGGGAATATCTCTGGAATTGTATCTCCAGGAGGTGGTACAGGCCAAGGTTGCTTGCGTGCATCTTCGATATCTTGATAACTCAACACCAATACAATTTCACCATCGGGACGTAGGAATCCACAATATTTATCATTACCCCAATTTCCCACACCAAACTGTGCATAACCCGACTCAGTAAATGGCAAAAATCTCTCTATTCCAAAATTACCTTTTTCATAAGCAGATAGGATAATATCCCCTTTAGCATTAATAAAATAGTTATCTACATCAGAGTCTTTAACTAATCCTAATCCCAATGGGTCAAATCGTGGTTGATAGGTCAAAGAACTAGATCCATCAAAACTGCTTGAACTAAAATTCTTTATTTTTTTGAATTTTGTGTTGATAACATCTACGCCATCGCTATAATTACCAGTTTTTGACACATAAGCATATCCATTATAGAAAGGTGTAGCAGCGTCATACGAAGCTAATAATTTGAAATTAGTGTCGTAATAATTGTATTTACCATTCTTATACACATAGAACATTCCATTTTTTACAGGCGATACATAGCCATCTGTTTGAACATCGCCTGGGTTAAATACGACCTTACCAGTTTTGTCAATTAGGTAATATTCGGCATACATCGACGTAAATTGAGTGGGGTCTTCATTCTTTTTTATCCATGCATAGCCCTCACTAAATTCACCTGCATAAAAACATGATTGAATTGGGCTAATTACCACTTTACCATTAGCATCGATATACCCCCAACTATTATGTGTAAATTTATGAGCTCGCAAACCTTCACTTAGCGGACATACTTTATCATCTCCGTTTACTTCTAATTGAGGATAGACTTTTTCTCCTTTAATATTGATATAAAAATATGACACTTTGCTAATGTCAACCTTTTTTACCATAGCAAGTCCATCAACGAAATTAGTCACAACTTTCCACGATGGGTCAAGTTCTTTGATTGCGCCATTGGCGTAAAGAAGGCAAACTAATTTTTGGCCTTTAGAATTGGGTGTTATGCGACGAGCAGGCACTGCTCCACTATTAAAAATAGGAAAATCATTAGAAAAAGAGGCTTCAGTACCACAATACTCCCACTCCTCATCAAAGAGTTTCTCACCTGTAATTTTCCAAAAAGAGAATTTATTACGACTCCTGATTGCAAAAACGCCATCATTCACCGACGAAAACTCATCATAATCATCAAGTCGCAGAAACCTAGTATTTGACGTAATATATGGAGTATTATATATTGGTTCTGCTTCGTTCCAACGACTATCATCTATCGCTGGTTCCTTTTTTTGTTCGGGAGATTGCACTTCTGCCTCATTAGATTGAGAGTCTTCTTGAGATGGAGTCGATTTTTTCTCATCTTTAGTTTCTGATTTCTTTATTAAACTACCTTTTGTAAGGTTGTCAAGCCCTTTGTTGGCATCTTCCAAAGTTTTGTTTATCTTTTCAAGACCTTTGCTCAACTTTTTGAAAAATTGAGCATCGGCTGAGGGCGACGAAGCAAGCATTATTGCTACGACATACATCGAAAGGAGCGTATTAAATTTTGGTCGGAATAATTTCATAATAATTGATTGTTTTGTAACAGATGTGAAAAAGATTTATTTTCATAAGTAAATGTGGCTGTACCAACATTTTTCGCTCGGCACAGCCACACACATTAAGGATTAGATTTTATTTCTTAACTGATTGTTTCCATTCACCATCTACAAGAACCATGTTGAATGTATTGGTTTTAGTTGAACCATCACCATAAGTGACATCATATTTCACTGTAGCAGTTTTGCCATCTTCAGCGACTTCTTCACTCACGAGAGTATAAGAAGTGATTCCTTGTTTTTGTTTCATTTCTTTACCACCCTTTTCTTTGAATAAAGCGAGGAACATGTCTTTGCTTTCTTGTTGTTTGTCAACTTCAACTTCGCTAAAGTCAATAGTTTCAACTAATGCTTCATAATCTTGAGCTTTCATGAGTTCGATACAATCAGCAGCTGCATCGGCAGGAGTAGAAGCTCCTCCACAAGATGCTACCAACAAACATGCTACTAAACACACTAATGAAAATAATACCTTTTTCATAAATAATAAATTTTAGGTTAATAAATAGGTTTGTTAATACTTAAATATAATCGTTAAGTTCTCATTCTTATATATATCTGAGGGCATAACATACTTATTGGTTAGACCTGGAAATGTAATATCTGTTCTACGTCCTTGAGCCAAGTCAATCCCAATCTTTCCATATAAAAGTTGCAATAACTCAGTACAATATAATAAAGTCGTATCGCCAAGGTCATATTCATGATCAAATTTTACCCGTTGCTGAGCTTTCTCTAACGCCCATCGGTTTAGCAGTTCGCGTTGTGTCGAATCAAGAGACATTCGCATTATAGCTCCAGTTCTTGACTGCCAAGATGCATAAAATTCATTCAGACGCTCAGCTCGAACAATATCCGAGCCTGGTTGATTAGGATGCGCCCCTGGCACAGCATGCACTACTACAAGCCCACTATCACTCATTGCCACAATGCCTACATGAGAATATTGCCCATCAACATCATGATACACCACCATATTACTTGCAAAACCTTCGCCTCGGCGAAATGCTATATCACCCACACATATACTATCGAGTGGAATCTCCACCTCTTTCACAACTTCATCATTGGAACATTGCGTCAGCAAAACCAACAATAGAAATGCTGTTAATATGGCCGTCAATAGCTTTCGACCCATACTCGTGTTTTGATATATTTTATAATCGTGTTTGTTTACACCACAAACTTAATAAACTTTTATCAATATTACAAAAAAATCATAAAAATAAATACTTCAAAATATAATTTGATTTCCAATTACTTACAACTCTAATATCCTTCAAGAAAAGGCACAAAAACCATTCTAAAATCATTAAAACAAAGAGATGTGCCAATTATTGACACATCTCTGAGGACTCTATATTTCTAGATTCTTAGTCCTTTGCCATTTCACCAATTTTCTTAGCTGCCCAAGATGTTGCGATATTGCCGTTGTCATTTACTTTGAGATATTTTTTAGATTTCTCACGCTCCTCAGCAGTGAGCTTTGGAATGTCGGCAATAATAATCTTCACATAACCATTAACATGTGCAATATCCAAATTTGAGAACAAATGAATCAAACAATCGATATTACCATTATTAAGTTGAGTAAACATATCCTTAAAGCGTTGTGACTTAACTTTCGAAGGCGACCATTTGTTTTCCTTCTTCAAATATACCAAATCGGCCTTTTCTTCGGCAGTCAATGCGTCATATGAAACAATAGCGTTAGCGCTATTAGTTTTTACTGGTTGAGTTGAAGCTGATTGCAATTGTTGATGTTGTTCATCTTGCACAGGCTCTGCTGGTGCTTGAGTAGGAGTTTCTTCAACGGCAACTGGAACACTAGTAGTAACAGTATCATCAAGCAATGCTGTTTCTTCAAGCACAGCTTCTTCTACTTCACCAAAATCATCAGAAGCAAGCGAACGCTCAATCATTACACCAGCAGCAATACCAATTACCAATGCCACAACAAGTGCAACTATACGTGTAATCATTGGACTTGGTTTTGTTTCATCTTTACCTTCTGTCTTACCTGCAATGGTAGCACGATTAGATGTAATATCAATATCATATTCGTCAGAATTTTGACGACGAGTTACCTTATAACCGTTGAATGTGCCTCGTTGAAGGCTTTGAGCCATCGAATCGGCGGGACGAAGAGTTTCAACACATGAAAACTCTTTACCTCCGAGATTGATATTAAGTTTTACACTACCCTCACGAGGTTTAAGAGTAACCTTCATTTGTGGAGTGCGCACTAATTTATCAGCATCTAATTCAGCCTCAGCATCTTCATACAAGCCTGCAGAAATTTTGATTTGCAATTTCGTACCAAGATCACCATCTTTTACTTTCAATACTGCTCCCGTTACTTCTTCACCACTTACCATAATGCGAGGTGTTTCTTTAACCACCTTACCTTCGGTATCATAAAGCATAATCTTTACCGCCTTTTCAAAGACTACACCTGCCTCAGCTGCAGTTTTTACAATAACTTTATTTTCAGTATATGTCAAGTACTGCTCAGTTTCTGGACGACCTACCTTAAGCGCCATAGAATGAGAATCAAAGTAAGGCTTGCTGTAGGTAATATTCAAAATTTCACCATCAACAACAGCTTTTTTGTTAACTTTCACCTCTTCTGGAGCTTCAACATCATATTTTATGCGAATGCGAGTAGTGAGTTTTGTCAACTGAGAATCGGGCACTAATCCAGTACGAGCCAAATAAATCCAACGACAAGCAGTATACTCTGGTTGCATTGCATGTTGCAAAATCTTATCTAACTCTGATTCTGTTTCAAACTCACGATAAGCATCTTTATAAGCAGGAACCGATTTTACTGGCATAATCAATGGTTCTTGCTCCTCTTCTTCCCAACCATTTTGCTCAAAACATTGCTCAACAAGTGGCAATGCCGATGAATCAAAATTGTTTGCATCGTACAACAACACATTAAGAGCATCCAATGTTGAACGCACTTGTGCGCCTGTGTATTTTATGCCTTTTGCGATAAAGAGTGTTATGCTGTAAAAGCCGTTACGACCCGAAGTATCATATTTGCATGGAGCTACCAAGGCATAATAAGTGCCATAGGTAGAAACCCTCATTTTGTATATCTTCTCATCTATTTCAGGAAAATAGTTTCGCACATCTAATGGATCTTTCTCCACCATATCCATTTTAATCCAGTTATTGCGAGGGTCATCACCCACAGGAACGATTGGATAGCCAAATTTAAATTCTGCACCATGACCAAATTGTCCTGCAACTACAACCTTAAGATTTTTGTATTTGTACATATTTATAGACAATATTTTATAGACTTGTTACTACTATAGATTGTATAAAGTCACCATTTTTATACCCTCTTGAGCATCACGCATCCACCATCATTAGACGACCGAGTATTGGCAACCAACAATGCACAAAATTAATTATTAATTTTCAACTTTAATACAATTAACGTCAATTATTTATCAACATTTTGCAACTTTTATTATTGCACTACAATATCGCATTAAATTCCCTTATTTTTTACTGCGCCAAAGCTTGTTTCAATGCTTGCGCTAACTGGTCGGGACAAGAGGTTGATTTCATTCCACAACACACCCCTTCTAAACGCAAAATCACCTCTTCTGCAGGCATACCTTCCACCAATTTTGATATTCCCTTGAGATTTCCGTCACAACCTCCATAAAACATAACATTTGATAAAACACCATCGATTATATCAAACTCTATCATTTGGCTACAAGTACCTTGCGTTCTATATCTATATTTCATAACATTCAAATTATTTTCTTATAATGTTTAATAAAAAAATCCTCCAAAAAAGATTGGAGGATTTTGTACTCGAAGCGGGACTCGAACCCGCACAGCCGCAATGGCCAAAGGATTTTAAGTCCTTCGTGTCTACCATTCCACCATTCGAGCAACTTTATTGGGCATATTTTGCAATATTACCAAAAAGTGATACAAAGATAATATGAAGTTTTGAGTTGTGCAAATTATGTTCTGCGATTTTTTTAATTTCATCATTAAATAACACCCCT
>JAFYSL010000055.1 GCA_017559355.1 Muribaculaceae bacterium | reverse complement strand
TTGGCTTCTCATGCCGTTTTTAACGACCTTATTTGAGCCACAAAAAAAGCATTTTTTTTACCATATCAATAATATTCTTCACAAAGATATGTATTTCAGTGTATTACAAAGGTTTTATCCTACTTTTTGTCCACCTTGCCGTAGTTGACAATTTTCTAAAACTGTATGTCCGCCAGCATGCCATGGGGTAATGTGGTCAGCTTCCATTTGAGATAGGTCAAACTCTTTGCCATGGTCGGGGCATTTAGGGTTGGCGCAACAATGTTGTTGCTGTTCATACACAGCGAGTTTTATAGATTCGGGAAATGCTCGAATAGAAAGATGTTTCTCTTTTTTTGAGAGGAGGTATGGGTATATACCTTTTTTATTTGTAACATCTTCGTCAAGAATCAGTTCTCGAACTTTTTTATTAAATTGGTCGAGATTTATAATGTCATCTTTATAGTTATCATAAAGTTCTCCCCAATTTAATCCTTTCATGATACGTTTTTGTTCGCGAGTGGGTTGGAATGTTGAACTAATCCAGGTCATTATAGCGTTGAAGTATTGCCACAAAGCACTAGCATTGACATCATGTTGATGTTGTCCCATATATCCTTGGATGTCTCCTTTTGAAATCCATCTAATTGCAGTTTCAAGATAGTCTTGGCGTATAGCATTTCCATTGAGATAATCTCCACCTATTACTTGCGCTACGCAATTCGTTTTGCTAAAATAGCGTTTAGCATCGGTAACCCATGTGCCAGAAAAAACGGCGTTTCGTAATTCTTGGTCAGTTAATTCTTCGCCTGCAATATTTATAGTTTTAAACCATTCGAGTTTTTCGCTATCTTCACCAGTGCAAAAATATACCATTAATTTGTAGTTAAGTATCTTTTCTTGAATATCGTCGGTGAAATTGAAAAAACCTAATTGGTCATCGTTGTATTTAACACTGAAATTACCAGCGACAAATTCGCAAATAGACATTGTTCGTTGTTGCCCATCGATTATTTCGTAGTGATCATTGTCGCATACAGCCCAATACATCACATTTAGAGGAAACCCTTTGAGAATAGTGTCTATTACTGCCTCTTTTTGTTTAGTGTCATATATAAATTCACGTTGATAGGGTGGGCGAATATTTAGTTTGCCGTTATAGCCAACAACTCCATTTTCATTGTTATTTGCATAACCCTCAAATAATTCTCTAATGCTTATTTCTTTTAACTCTATTTTCATGGTTGTTTACGTTTGATGATGATTCTAAAATAAGGGCATTTGTTATTTATTTGTAAATCTCGACCATCGTTACCTTTTCTAAATCTGATTATGTCGAATTGTTCGGGGCAATATTTGTCTAAAAATGTGATGGGAACGCCTATATATCCATCGTAATCAAATGGAATGTGAGTGGTGACATCTACATTTATTGCATCAAAATTGTCATATTTTGGGTATTCTTCGGGGGTGTATCGCTTGTATAAAATTAATTCTTCATGAAGTTCTTTGTAATCAAGATTAGTAAACCACCTAACTCCTTTGACACGGATGAATTTGTTCCCGTTCTCGTCTATTCCGCAAGTCGCGGCATTTAATTTGTAATTATCAGGGACACAAAACTTTCTATCTCCGCTATGGATGCTCGCTCCAAGCCATATTTGATTGTTTTTTATCAAAGGAAAGATTTCTTTATAAGTAATTGCATTTACATTGCCGATGATGAGGAATTTCTTATTGTATTCGATGAGTTGTGCGACATATTCGCGAAATAGTGAAAATGGAGGATTGGTAACAACAATGTCGGCTTGTTTTAGTAACTCAATACATTCTGCACTTCTGAAATCTCCATCACCTTGTAGTTCGTGTATTCCAATTTCTTCTGGGTCGGGAATGCGATTGCCATTCTTGTCTCCATCGTATATTAGATATACGGCTTTTTCAGATTCGTGGGACGAAAATAGATCAGAATCTTGATTTTTGTAACAGGTAGTTATTAGACGTTTTAATCCTAAACGCTCAAAGTTGTATGCAAAATAGTGAAAAAAATTACTCTTGCGAGGGTCGTCGCAGTTGCATAATACTACTTTGTCTTTGAAGTGTGCTGTATAATATCGCAATTCGTTTTCTATATCACATAGTTGTGTATAGAACTCATCTTTTTTTGCTTTGTTTGCGTTTTGGAGGTTTTTATTTCCTGACATGATGATTGATGATTTTGCATTGACCATCAATCACAAAAACGGAAAAGAAATGGTGTGAACCATTTCTTCGCGTTCACGGGAAGCCTGAGAAGAAACCCGTCTACAACCCAAATAGTCCACACCGTATGGTGCGAACATTAACATGGGTTGAGTGCGAAAAGTTTCGGCTTTCCGTGAAGCAAGTTTATTCCGATTTTCAAAAAATCAGTTTCTCAGGCTTTTTTTTGAACGCGAAATAATAGTTAATGCTTAGTTAATATGTCTTTTCGTGTATTCTTCGCTAAGAATACTTTGCAAATTTAGGGAATTAAAATGATAATCGCAAGGTGGTGGCGATTTTATATAAAAATAGGGAAGAACCATTTAGACGATTCTTTCCCTAATGTAAAATTAACTAATTAAGTTTGTGTTGTCATTCTATTTTTCAGAGTACATTAAATAAATTTTGTAGATTTTATGACTTTGTATTAGGTTAATTTTTTGATGAACTTTGCAATGCTTCACTTTCTTGTTACTAATGTGGTATCAATAGTATTGCCGTCTCGGTCGTGGAGGGTGATGGTGAGATTCTCATCGGTAGCTGTAAGAAGAAGTGCACCTACTGTATTAGCCCCTTCGTTCCAGATATATTTAATTAGAGGGTGGTTGCCACTCCATTCTTGTAGTGCTTGTCCTCGCTCATTGTCGGCCGATGGTGTTTGGATGTAAACGGTTCCTTTGCTTCCATCGGTTTCTTCTCCGTTAAAAATAGCATTTGTTCGGGCATAAATGTGATTATTGGCAGCGATTGCCAAGTCGACACCGCACTTGTCAAATAAGTTTTTCCATCGGTCATATTGCGATGCTTTCCCCGATTCGCCATAAAACCATTGATAATGCTCCATGATAATAGTAAAACGAGCTGGATTTTTGGCGATAACTTTTCTTACCCATTGTTGTGCATTTTGTAGCCCTTCGTCGGTTTTCATTGATTCATTGTTGAGCATAATGAAAAGAGTGTTGCCGTAGGTGAAGTGATAGCATACACCCAACTCATCTTGATAACCATTTAATGGGTTGTTATTGACATTGCGGAAAAATTTGTTGGATTGAAGAGTATATCCTCGGCTCATATTGTCGTGGTTGCCGTTTACGCCTGCCCACGCATATTTGCGAAATGGCTCATTGGAATATAAATCACGCCAAAATGAGTAGCTGCCACCCCATGCGGTAATATCCCCAACGTGTAGTATTAAGTCAAATTCTCCATTTTGCTGTTCAAGAGTTGAAAGCATTTGCATGGCTGAAGTGGCGCGTTTGGGGAGTGGGGTATAGGCATGAAAATCTGAAATTATTGCTGCGGTCCAATTGTTGTCGGTTGGAGCAGTTTTGAAATAATGAATTGTACTATCTCCGTCGATGTGGTACTTATATTTAACATTGGGAGTGAGAGAGTCAATCTCTATAGTGTTGCGCATGAAACGTGCACTCTCATAAAAATCTTTTCCATCGGCAGTCTTGGAATAAATGCTATCGAAAATCGTGCATAACTCTTGATGTGACTTTTGGGATTTGGCGTTGCTCCAATCAATATCGTCGATTGTGGTGTAGAAACATCTGCTTTCTCCTGAATGCTCATTGGTATGCCAGTTTAATCTTATTGTAGTAGCCGCATCCTCGCCAGGATTGGTAATAATAGTATATGGAGTGCTTGACTGTGCAAATGTGTGATTTGCTATAATAAAAAATGTGGCAAATGATATGAGTCGATATAATTTCATAATTCAATAATGGTTGTTTCATGCAAATATAGCCATTTTAGAGGAATTGTATGGATAGGTGGGAAAGATATTGATATAAAATAACCGAGAGTGTTGGCTCTCGGTTATTTAGTTATTTTCAGAGGTAAATTATTCGGGTTTGTAATCCTCGTCATACCATTTAGAGTACATTAGGTAGTTGCGTGCAATTTTTTGGTTGATTTCGCGACTTTGTGCTGGGTCAACCATTTTTATAAATTTTGCGGGTGCTCCTCCCCAAAGTTCGTTTGGTCCGATTTTGGTTTTTGATAAAACTACGCTACCTGCAGCTACTAATGCGCCTTCGCCTACTTCGGCATCGTCCATAACCACTGCTCCCATTCCGATGAGTGCGAGATTGTGGATTTTCGCCCCATGGATAGTAACATTGTGGCCTATTGACACATCGTCGCCAATCTCAATGGTTGATTTTTGGTATAGAGTGTGCAATACCGAACCATCTTGAATGTTTACACGGTTGCCGATGCGAATAGAGTTGACATCGCCTCGCAACACGGTGTTGAACCAAATGCTACATTCGTCGCCCATCACCACGTCGCCAATGATTGTAGCGTTGTCGGCAAGAAAACAATCTTTGCCTATTGTAGGAGTTATGCCCAAAAGAGGTTTTATAAGTGCCATAATTTTATGCTATATAATAATGTGTAATTATCGGGTTAATTCGGCTGTTTTTTCAGCGAGCCATGCTGCTTGTTCGGCGTTGAGGTGTGGAGTGAGGCGTTCACGCACCATAGAATGGTATTCATTTACCCATGCAATCTCTTCATCGCTCATGATTGAGGTGTCGAATAGGTTGAGGTCGAATGGGAATAAAGTTAACGTCTCAAATTTATAGAATTCGCCAAATTCGGTAGTGAATGCGGGAACTGTCAATACAAGATTTTCGCAACGAATGCCATATTCTCCTTCACGATATACCCCAGGTTCGTTTGAAGTAATCATTCCTGGCATAAGGGTAGTTGGGTTTTCGTTGAGACGAATATTTTGAGGGCCTTCATGCACGTTGAGGAAGTGTCCAACTCCATGCCCTGTGCCGTGGAGATAACTCAAGCCCTCTTTCCAAAGGAATTGGCGAGCAAGTGCGTCGAGCTGAGCTCCACGAGTGCCTGCAGGGAATATCATTGACCCTACGGCAATATGACCTTTCATTACGAGTGTAAAGTCACGTTTTTGTTGTGCTGTGGTGTTACCAAGAGAAACGGTGCGAGTGATGTCGGTAGTTCCGTCGAAATATTGACCGCCTGAGTCGAAAAGGAACATATTATCGGCAGATAGTTCTACATCACTATCTTTGGTTGCAGAGTAGTGCACGATGGCGCCATGAGTACCAAATCCAGCAATAGGGTCGAAACTTTCATCAAAATAAAGGTCGCCTTCGCTACGATATTGAGCTGCAAGATTGCCAACTTCTACTTCGGAAATAGACTTGCCGTCTTTTAATCGTTGTTCGATATCCATGAATAATTTTACGAGAGCGACGCCATCACGTACCATGGCATTGCGGGTGCCTTCGATTTGGATCTCGTTTTTGATTGATTTGGGAAGGGCAATAGGAGATGTACCACGCACGATGCGATTGTCAATCATTGGGATTATGGCAGTAGCAGTGTGAACTACATCAATCAACACTTTTTCAGAAGAAGGTAGCGCAGATAAGAATTCTTTTATTGAATTATATGGAGCAGTAGTGACATTGCTTGCTGAGAGGTGTTGTTTAGCTTCTTCGTTGAGTTTCGCTTCGTCAATGAAGAGTGTAGAACCTTTTTGTGAAATATATAAGAATGACGTTGCAACTGGATTGCATTTTACATCGCGAGAGCGAATGTTTAGGGCCCATGCTATTTCGTCGAGTGCTGAAATAAATGTACTATCGGCTCCTTGTGAAGCAACATTGCTTAAAACTTTTGAGATTTTATTGCTTACTGACTCTCCAGAGTATTTCTCTTCGTGAATGATGATTTTGCAGTCGGGGAGAGTGGGACGGTCGGTCCACATTTGGGGGATTGGATTAAATGTATCAATAATATTTAATCCATGTGATGCAAATTGTATTTTTAAGTTTTCCGCTTCGCTTGCTGAGTATATCATGCCATCAATGCCGATGTTTGCTCCAGTGGGGGTGTTGTTAATAATGTATTCGGCGATTGATGGTGTTTCGGGTAGACCATCTTTCATGAGTTTGATGCCTGTACCGTCTAGTTGTTCCGATGCTTGAATAAAATAGCGTGAGTCGGTCCATAGTAATGCCTCGTCAAGAGTAACGACTAGTGAACCTGCCGACCCCGTAAATCCACTCAACCAACGGCGCACTTGCCAATGACTTGCGAGGTATTCGCTTTGGTGAGGGTCTAATTGGGGAATTATAGCAACGGCAACATTGCATTTTTTCATATTATCGCGTAAAGCGTCTATTCTTTCCTTGAAAATTGTCTTCATATCATAATAATGTGTTAGATGTTGTGCAAACTTACAAAATTTTCTTCAAATTTTATTGGAGTTTTATGGTTTTTATAAAAACTATTACTATCTTTGCAGTCGAAATGATTTTTCAATCGCGAGGTACTAAAAGCGATACAAAATTTTTTCAGCGCTAAAATCAAGAAAATGAGCGATGTTTTGAAAAGGTTGAAAATTTTCTTGAAAAAAAAGATGAAAAAAATTTGGTGGAATCAAAAAGTCGTTGTACCTTTGCACTCGCTTGAGGGTTGGAACTGAAAACAACACGAAAGCAAAAAATAAACAATGCCTCTTTAGCTCAGTTGGCCAGAGCACGTGATTTGTAATCTCGGGGTCGTTGGTTCGAATCCGACAAGAGGCTCAAAAATGACGGAAAATAAAATCGAGACTTCGGTCTCGATTTTGGTCAAAGGGCGAATACCAGAGTGGCCAAATGGGGCAGACTGTAAATCTGCTGGTTTATACCTTCGGTGGTTCGAATCCATCTTCGCCCACAACTCTTTGCGGAAGTAGCTCAGTTGATAGAGCATCAGCCTTCCAAGCTGAGGGTCGCGAGTTTGAGCCTCGTCTTCCGCTCTATTGCCAATGTAGCTCAGGGGTAGAGCGCTTCCTTGGTAAGGAAGAGGTCACGGGTTCAAATCCCGTCATCGGCTCGACAGATTTTATACGGACGACGCGATAGTGCCTTGTGCTGTCGTGGTCTTTTGTTAGAAAG
The DNA here is from genome assembly GCA_017559355.1 of Muribaculaceae bacterium. Taxonomy (GTDB): domain Bacteria; phylum Bacteroidota; class Bacteroidia; order Bacteroidales; family Muribaculaceae; genus RGIG4079. Next base: position 1,674 of record JAFYSL010000055.1, on the reverse strand, counting down.
TTAATCATTTAATAAAAGTATATTTTAAAAATAACAAAGTTATGGCTAAAGAGAAATTCGAAAGAACCAAACCGCATGTTAACATCGGTACAATTGGTCACGTTGACCACGGTAAGACTACTTTGACTGCAGCTATCACTACTGTACTTGCAAAAGCTGGTCTTTCTGAGTTGAAATCATTCGACCAAATCGACAACGCTCCAGAAGAAAAAGAACGTGGTATCACTATTAACACTTCTCACGTAGAGTACGAAACAGCTAACCGTCACTACGCTCACGTTGACTGTCCAGGTCACGCTGACTACGTTAAGAACATGGTTACTGGTGCTGCTCAAATGGACGGTGCTATCATCGTTTGTGCTGCTACTGACGGTCCTATGCCTCAAACTCGTGAGCACATCCTTCTCGCTCGTCAAGTAAACGTTCCTCGTATCGTTGTATTCTTGAACAAGTGTGACATGGTAGACGACGAAGAAATGTTCGAACTCGTTGAAATGGAAATGCGTGATCTTCTTTCTTCTTACGAATACGATGGTGATGAAACTCCTATCATCCGCGGTTCTGCTCTTGGTGCACTTAACGGTGAACCACAATGGGAAGAAAAAGTTATGGAACTTATGGCAGCATGTGACGAATGGATTCCACTACCTCCACGTGACGTAGAAAAACCATTCTTGATGCCTGTTGAAGACGTATTCTCAATCACTGGTCGTGGTACTGTAGCAACTGGTCGTATCGAAACTGGTATCGTTAAAGTTGGTGACGAAGTTCAAATCATGGGTCTTGGTGCATCACTTAAATCTACTGTAACTGGTGTTGAAATGTTCCGTAAACTTCTCGATCAAGGTGAAGCTGGTGACAACGTAGGTCTTCTTCTTCGTGGTATCGACAAGAACGAAATCAAACGCGGTATGGTAATTTGCCACCCAGGTGTTGTGAAACCACACAGCGAATTCAAAGCTGCTGTTTATATCTTGAAAAAAGAAGAAGGTGGTCGTCACACTCCATTCCACAACCACTATCGTCCACAATTCTACATCCGTACTCTCGACGTAACTGGTGAAATCACTCTTCCAGAAGGTGTAGAAATGGTAATGCCTGGTGATAACGTGGAAATTAAAGTATCTTTGATCAACCCTGTAGCTTGTGACCCAGGTCTTCGTTTCGCTATCCGCGAAGGTGGTCGTACAGTAGGTTCAGGTCAAATCACTGAAATCCTCGACTAATAAGTAATACACTTATAAATCCCAAAATCAGTCCTCTTGCGAGAGGTTCTTAATAGAGGACTGATTTTTATTAATACAGGTTTAGCTCAGTTGGTAGAGCACTGGTCTCCAAAACCAGGTGTCGGGAGTTCGAGCCTCTCAACCTGTGCAAAAAGAATAATTAAAGAAAATGAAACTACTTACGAATATACAAGAGTCATACGAAGAGCTTCGTTATAAGACATCTTGGCCTACCAAAAAGCAGTTGATTAAGAGCGCTATCATAGTCATGATTGCTTCCGTAATTATCGCATTGATAATATTTTTCATGGACTATGTGGTTGAACACTTAATGAAATTAATCTATAGCTTTGGTGCTTAATTTTTAAAGTGGAGAACTCAATGGCTGAAGGAAAAAGAGCATGGTACGTATTACGTGCCATTTCAGGTAAAGAGGCTAAGGTAAAGG
>JAFYSL010000054.1 GCA_017559355.1 Muribaculaceae bacterium | reverse complement strand
TGGCTTCTCATGCCGTTTTTAACGACCTTATTTGAGCCACAAAAAAAGCATTTTTTTTACCATATCAATAATATTCTTCACAAAGATATGTATTTCAGTGTATTACAAAGGTTTTATCCTACTTTTTGTCCACCTTGCCTATTTTCAAGTATATCAAAAACAATGAGGACCGACATTTTTGTCGATCCTCACTATATAAATTTATTTATTCTACTATTAGATGATACCTTGTGCCATCATTGCGCGAGCCACTTTCATGAAACCTGCAACGTTTGCACCCTTAACATAGTTGATGAAACCATCTTCTTCTGTACCATAGATTGTACATTGTTTGTGGATTTCAGCCATGATACCTTTGAGTTTAGCATCAACCTCTTCTGCACTCCAGTTAAGTTTTTGAGAGTTTTGAGCCATTTCAAGGCCTGATACTGACACACCACCAGCATTTGCAGCTTTACCAGGAGCATAAAGAATTTTAGCTGTGAGGAATTCTTTGATTGCTTCAGGAGTTGAAGGCATGTTAGCACCTTCTGATACTGCGAAACATCCGTTTGCCAAAAGTGCACGTGCGTCATCGCCATCAAGTTCATTTTGAGTAGCTGAAGGCATAGCGATATCACATACTGCATGTTGCCATGGACGTTCACCTTCAAAATATTGACAATCATATTCTTCAGCAAACTCTTTGATGCGACCACGATAAATGTTTTTGAGTTTGAAGATATAATCGAGTTGCTCTTGGTTGATACCTTCTGGCACATAGATTGAACCATTAGAATCGCTCATTGACACAACTTTTGCACCAAGTTCGAGGAGTTTTTTAGCCGTATAAGTTGCAACGTTACCAGAACCAGAGATAGCTACTTTCTTATCTTTAATATCGATACCTTTTGTTGCGAGCATGTTCAACAAGAAATAAACGTTACCATAACCAGTAGCTTCAGGGCGAACAAGTGATCCACCAAAGTCAAGACCTTTACCGGTGAATGTACCTGTAAATTCGCGAGCCATTTTCTTGTACATACCATACATGTAACCGACTTCACGGCCACCTACACCGATGTCACCTGCAGGAACGTCAGTATCGGGACCAATGTGACGCCACAATTCAGTGATGAATGCTTGGCAGAAACGCATCACTTCCATGTCGCTCTTACCACGTGGAGAGAAGTCAGAACCCCCTTTACCACCACCCATAGCAAGTGTAGTGAGTGAGTTTTTGAATGTTTGCTCAAATGCGAGGAACTTCAAGATTGACAAGTTAACTGATGAGTGGAAACGGATACCACCTTTGTATGGACCAATCGCATTATTATGTTGCACACGGTAACCCATGTTGTTTTGTACATTACCTTTATCGTCAACCCATGATACGCGGAAAGTAAACACGCGATCGGGAATACAAAGACGCTCGATAAGATTGTAGCGTTCAAATTCAGGATGTTCGTTATAAACATCTTCGATTGTAGACAAAACCTCTTCTACAGCCTGAATATATTCAGGTTCATTTGGGAAACGACATTTCAATTTGTCGATTACTTCAACTGCTTTCATAAATTTCTTTCTTTAATGAAGTATATATCTTTATTATTTATTTCAAAATCATTGATGCCACTGCATCATTTCGAGTACAAAGATATAATCTTTTTTGCGACATTCCTAACACTTTGTAATTTTTTTATCACAAAATGTAAACTTTTTCTATTTTTTATTCTTTTATAAAGATTTTTGTTAACATTATCATATCAAATACAGCAAAAAGCAAAGAGGTGTATCACAATTGTGATACACCTCTATTAAACAATTTATTCGTTATTGATTATTCAGCAGGATCAAGAGTTACTACGCGGTAGTTACCTTGTTTATTAAATGCTTTCATAAAGTCTTGAACATCTTTCACCGTAATTGAGTTGATTGTTTCAACTGCGTTATTGAATGTATCAACGCCATTGATTTGAACACCAACGAGACCTCCCAACCAGCTACCGTTCTTTTCTTTTGCTTCAATAGCATTTTTAACCATGAATTCTTTCACCTTATTAAATTCTTCTTCGGTGATATTTGATTCCATGTCAACAAATTCATTCTTAATCATACCGAGAACCTTTTCTTTCAATTCAGGTTTCATTGGGAAACTTGATTGAATAGCAACTGGCTCATTTGCAATACGTCTCATAGCACCTTGTGCCCAGATTGAGTAAACAGCACCCTCTTTTTCACGGATAGTTGAGATAAGACGTGCACTGAGGATTTGACCTGCAATAGAAGCCAATGTTTGGTTTTTGTCGGTATATTCCATATCAGCAAATGAGATGATAGCAGCTGTTGTTTGAGGAGTTTCCATTTTGTAAGTAAACTCATCAGTTTTTGTGCCTTTACCCATACCTAGCGACTCGTTGATTTTTACTTTTTTAGTTGCTTTTTTAGCATTACCTGGAAGCGATGCAATATATTGCTCAACAAGAGGTTTCAATGCTTCAACATCAACATTACCAACAAATACGAATGTGTAATCAGCAGCATTTTCAGTCATTTGTTTTGCAATGCCAAGCATTTTTTCACGATTAGCGCTCTTAATAATGTCTACTGAAAGCATTTGGTTGCGAGGATTTGAATACAACGCCTTTGTCAAGTTTTTGTTGAATTGGAATTCAGGAGTTGCTTCTTGGTTTTGGAGCAAACCAGCATACATATTTTGCATTGCCACATACTCATCTTCAGTGATATTGAAGTCAGTAAATATCATATATGTCAATTCCATCAATGTATTCAAATCCTTTGGAGTTGTATTACCTGAGAATTGACGAGAATAGTTAGAGTGTGACAAACGAAGTGATACTTGTTTACCTGCGAGGTATTTTTGAAGATCAGTATTAGTGTAATTACCAAGACCATATTGATTGAATGCGATAGAAGAAACGATCAATTCGTTAGCTAATTCGTCGCCAATTACACTTGTACCACCTTTAGCCACTGCAGTCATCAAAATTTCATCTTCTTTGAATTTTGTAGGCTTAATAACAACTTTTGCACCATTTGAAAGTGTCCATTCAGTTGTTCCCCAAGTTGCATTTTGAGATTCTTTTACTACTTTACCAGCTTTAGGAAGATTTGCAATGAGAGGTTCGCTCTTCACATTGTCAACATATGCTTCAATTGTTTCTGCATCAACAGCAGCCATTACTTGAGCAAGCTCTGCTTCAGTTGGCATCACCACACCCTCTTTTTCAGGAAGAAGTGCAAGAAGCACACGGTTATCAGGAGTGATATATTGAGCAAATGTTTGGTTGATAGCCTCAACAGGGATTTGGTTCACAACCATGTTCATCATTTGATATTCCCATTCAATGCCAGGAATTGGCTCATTGTCAGTAAAGTGAGCTGCATATTCACGAGCATAAGCACCCGATTCACGGCTTGCGCGGTTTTTGTATGCTTTTTCAAGACGAGAAATATATTCAGCACGAGCACGAGCATATTCAGTTGCAGTAAAACCACCACGTTGAGCACGAAGCACTTCACGATAAATAGCCTCAACAACAGGTTTGAGATCAGTATCTTTTGCTACTGCACTTACACTAAAGGCTGCTTTTGTATTTGCCAAGAAATATTCACCGTCGCTAGCACCAGCACCAGCAAATGGAGCATCAGGTTTACTTGACATATCTTCAAGACGAGTGTTGAGCATAGAAGCAATCATGTGATCCACATAATCCATTACCATGTAAGTAAAATCACCCTTCATCTCTTTAGGCATTACATCACGTTTGAACATCAATTGCACCATTGTGCTTGATTGTTCTTTATCTTGACCGATAGCGTAGATAGTACCAGGGGTATCCTCTACTGGATAATAGATACGCTCAGGAGCATCAGCTGGCATTTCGATATGTGAGAACAATTCGATAATCTTTGCTTCGATACGATCAACATCAATATCACCAACAACGATTACACCTTGTTGATCGGGACGATACCATGCTTCATAATAGTCACGAAGAGCCTTATATGGGAAATTGTCGATAACTTCCATTGTTCCGATTGGGAGACGATAGCCATAACGGTTGTTAGGATACATCACAGGAAGAAGTTTTTCGAGAATACGCATTTGACCCACCATTGAACGACGCCATTCTTGGTGAATAACTTCGCGTTCTTTATCAATCTCTTCATCTTCAAGAAGAAGGTCACAAGCCCAATCGTGAAGAATCAATAGACAAGAGTCTTGAACAGCGATGTCGGCAGTAGGAACATTTGAAATATTGTAAACTGTTTCGTCGATAGAGGTGTAAGCATTAAGGTTTTGACCAAATTTCACACCTTTTGTTTCCAACCAGCTTACCACTTGGTTTCCAGGAAAATTCTTTGTTCCGTTAAAACACATGTGTTCAAGGAAGTGAGCAAGACCGCGTTGGTTATCCTCTTCGAGAATTGAACCCACTTTTTGAGCAATAAAGAACTCAGCTTGACCCTTTGGATATTCGTTATGACGAATGTAATAAGTCAAACCATTAGGCAATTTACCTATGCGCACTGTTGTATCAACAGGAATAGGAGGCATTTGTTGTGCCACTGCTACTGTAGGGAGCATAAGCGCCACTGCAAATAGCATTAACAATGATTTTGCTAATTTTTTCATTTTAGTTTTATATTAATTAATGTATTATATTCACATTTGAGGGTACAAATCTACATAAAAAATGTAATAGTTATGCCTCAATTACAAAATTTCACACTCTATTAGACGTATTTTTTGCCAAAAAGTTACATTTAAGTCTTTATTTTTTACTCTTTTTTACATTTCTACGAGCAAAAACTATCGACAACACAACCATTACACACAATGCCCATGGATAATAGAGATATTGAAATGGCGCCGCAGGAGCAATTCCTGCCAATTGTGTTGCCAGCAATGTTTGCGCACCATAAGGAATAAGACATTGAGTAATACATGAGCATGTATCGAGCAAACTTGCTGTTTTGCGAGGAGATATTCCAAATTGCGATGCAATCTGCTTAGACAACGAGCCTACAGTTATAATTGCCACCGTATTGTTTGCAGTACACATATTAACCAACGACACAATTATGGCGATACACGCTTGTCCCCCTCTAATACCACTCACTTCTTTTGACAAACATTGCAACAAATAGTTGATACCACCTACAGCTTTAATAAGCCCCAACATTCCCGCTGCCAAAAGTGTGATTATAATCAAGTTACCCATAGAGTCAATACCATTGCCCATGAATCCAAATAGATCAAGCACGGCCCAACCCTTAATCAACGCAATTGCAAAAGCAACAACAATACCCAAAGTCAACACTACAGTAACATTAACCCCCAATATTGCAGTAATAATAATTACGAGATAAGGCACTATCAATAGCACATTTATATCATCTACAATCGCCACATTTTCAACATTTGCGTCTATTATCATATACACAACAAGAGCAATTATCGCTGCTGGAAGAGCGAGCCATAGATTAGCCTTAAATTTTTCATTCATCTTGCATCCTTGTGTGCGAGTAGCAGCAATCGTCGTGTCGGAAATGAACGACAGATTATCTCCAAAGAATGCACCACCAAGCACTACGGCTACAAAAAAAGCGACATCTCCCCCACTCGCTTCAGCAATTTGCACAGCAAGAGGTGTAAGAGCCACTACTGTTCCCACCGATGTACCGATTGACACCGAGATAAAACATGCAGCAACAAATATTCCAGGCACAACAAATTGCGGAGGTAAATATTTCAACGTGAGATTTACAGTAGCATCAACAGCCCCTATTTTTTGTGCAAGCATGGCAAATGCTCCTGCCAACACAAAAATCCATATCATATATAGCACGTTAGAGCTACCTGCCTCTTTTGAAAACACCTCAATGCGTTGACTCAACGAGTGCCCACGATATATCAACACTGCCCATATCGATGCAATCACAAGCGCTACTGCAATAGGCATTTTGTAGAAATCACCTATCACGATTGATACAACAAGATAAAACGCTAAAAACACCACAATCGGCGAAATAGCCAGCAATCCTTGACAATGTGATATCCGCTCATGCAACGGCGACATATTTGATTTAGTCATAATCTAAATATCTTATATTTAAGATTACAAAGTTACAGAAATTCTACAAAATTAGCCAATAGTTTTACTTAAACTAATTCGGAACCCCGCCCTCATTCTAATTTAAACTATTGTTATGTTATAAAACATAATTGAAATACATTTTCGTATTATTTTCTTATATTTGCATTTGCATATCGCTTTCATGCTTCGTCTCACATAGAACATGTTGGTGAATGCGAATTAAATATCGAAAAGCGTTTACTTACGTTCTTTCTTGGCTTTACAGAACTTCGCAACTTCTAAACACTGTCAAGAATGAAGCAATGGTAGATGCCCATGTTGGTATGTATATTATTTCACAGCAACCTAATATAGTTGTTATGTGTTGTATATTCATATTTTGCGTGAGGCTTCTGCATTGCTCGTTCCACAGTGTTGGGCAATGCGAAGGCCTTGTAAAGCGGGATGAGCAATGGTTATGGGCTCTCACGCTTTTTTATTAAAAGTTTTCGTAGAGAGCCAGAAAACACAATAATTATCATTATGACTAGTTGGT
>JAFYSL010000053.1 GCA_017559355.1 Muribaculaceae bacterium | reverse complement strand
TTGCTATATGACACCATTGCCATTACTGGATCATGAGCGAAGTATTCAACCGAGTGACGAGCCAATCGTGCAATGTCAAACAATGTGTCTTCGTCGTTTTCACGATTAATCATTGTGTCGGCGAGGAAGTATGTACCACGTTTAGTGTTCATGATGTGCATTGTAGCAAAGTGGTTGTAGCTTGGACGAATACCTACTACTTCTTTTGCAATTTCGCCTGTTTGATGGCTATTTGAGTATGTACCTGCAATAAATGCATCAGCTTCGCCCGTTTCAACCATCATCATACCGAAGTAGTTGCGGTCAAACATTTTTTCTTTTGCTTCAAGATAGGTCAAACCTGCACGTTGACGTTTTTCTGCAAGGATTCTTGCAAAACGTTTACGACGTTCTGCTTCACGGTCGTGACGAAGGTTTACGATTTCAATTCCTTCGATATTTACGCCAAGACGCGCCGCACGCTTTTCAATCATCTCTTCATTACCCAATAGAATAGGAGTACAAATGCCTTGACGAGCGGTAGATACTGCTGCGCGAAGCATATTGTCGGTATTTGCTTCGGCAAACACTACTCGTTTTGGATTTTGTTTTGCTTCATCGGTGAAGCGACGCATCAACTTGTTGTCATAACCCATCAATTGACGGAGTTTTGCACAGTATGCATCCCAATCAGTAATGGGTTGACGAGCTACACCCGATTCCATTGCTGCTTTAGCTACAGCGGGAGCTACGGTTGTGAGCAAACGTGGGTCAAGTGGTTTAGGGAGAATGTAGTCGGCGCCAAATTTGAGCGCGGTCATATTGTATGCAGCATTTACAACTGATGGCACTGGTTGTTTAGCCAATTTTGCAATAGCGCGTACGGCTGCAAGTTTCATCTCTTCGTTGATAGCTGTTGCTCCTGAGTCAAGTGCACCACGGAAGATGTATGGGAATCCGAGTACGTTATTGATTTGGTTAGGATAGTCTGAGCGTCCTGTTGCAAAAATCAAGTCGGGGCGTGATGCTATAGCCACATCGTAAGCGATTTCAGGGTCGGGGTTGGCAAGGGCAAATACGATAGGATTTTTAGCCATTGATTGCACCATTTCGGCTGTAACCACATCTTTTACTGACAATCCGAGGAATACATCGGCATCTTTCATTGCTTCTTCAAGAGTATCGATGTCGCGGTCGGTAGCAAACTCGAGTTTTTGAGCATTGAGGTTTTTGCGTTTTTTGTTCAATACACCTTTACTGTCGCACATCACCACATTTTCTGGTTTGATACCAAGTGCGATGTAAAGACGAGTACATGACACAGCTGCAGCGCCCGCTCCATTTACCACGAGTTTCGCTTCTTCTATTTTTTTGCCTTGTAGTTCAAGAGCGTTAAGAAGACCAGCAGCCGAGATAATTGCAGTACCGTGTTGGTCATCGTGCATCACTGGGATATTACACTCCTCTTTCAAGCGGCGTTCGATTTCAAAACATTCAGGAGCTTTAATATCTTCGAGGTTGATACCACCAAATGTTGGAGATATACCTTTTACGATTTCGATAAATTTATCGGGGTCTTTTTCATCAACTTCAATATCGAAGCAATCAATGCCTGCAAAGATTTTGAATAGCAATGCTTTACCCTCCATAACTGGTTTGCCAGCAAGTGCGCCAATATCACCAAGACCAAGCACGGCAGTACCATTAGAGATTACAGCAACAAGATTTCCTTTGCTGGTATATTCGTATGCGTCCTCGGGACGTTGCTCGATTTCAAGACATGGGAATGCAACCCCTGGTGAATAAGCAAGGGCCAAATCATTTTGTGATGAATATGGCTTTGTGGGCACAACTTCGATTTTTCCGCATTTCCCTTCACGGTGGTAATCGAGAGCCATTTCTTTTGTTACCTTAGGCATAGTATATAGTATGTTGTTATAGTTATTAATTCAAATTTAACTGATTATTTTGACCGTTTTTTCTTAGTCAAGTGCAAAGATATAAAAAAGAATTTAATATGCGATGTATTTTTGCGAAAAAATGATTACATTTTGTAAGTAAAAATGCAACTTTTTTAATTATTATCAATAAAATGTCTTACTTTGCTTTCATTTTGATTTGAAATTGCTGATAATTCTGTGCCGTGTTATCTTGTTATCGAGAATAACAAGATAACAAGATAATGGTGGAGATGACATTGAGAAACCACACACATCGTTACCTTTATTTTAATTCGTTATTTTATACTAATATCAAGAAAAATAGTTTGGATATTACTTTGAATTTTAGCAAATTATTTGTAAATTTGCTTATATGATATATCTATAAATATGAAAAATGACATGGAAACGAAAAACCACAAAAAACCAATGATTGAGTATCTTGATATAGATGAAAATATCTATATAGAAAATGACGAATTAAAAATGAGAATAAATGAATCTAATGGAAACGACATAGGCACATGGGATGATATATGGGATGGTATTTTAAAAATAATAGAAAAAGTTCGTGAATACGATGAGACACATAACACAAATAAATAAGAATTTAAAATATGCAATAATATAGCAGTTAACCCACAAAGGCAGTCAAAGGTATGTGCCTATTTCAATATATATAATGATTTAAGCATACTATGAACTTTAAGTTTAAATATTCAAACAAAATACGAATATCACTGATATTTATAGAATCTTAAAATATCTTTGTTATATCTAACTATTTCTTCAGCGATATTAGAAGCGATGTCTTTCATTTCCTTTTCAGTGTTAAATTGAATATTTCCTATTTCAAACAATTCAAAAGATTCATGTGTAGATGAATTATCTAATTGAATTGCTAGAAATTTAGGAATAATCATCTCATCAACAAAAATAAAACCTATTATAATGGGTAGTTTGTCAGTTTTTGTGCAATGAAATGCACTCTTCATATTCATCTTTTCAAATTTCAAGTCAACATTTTGACTACTGTAAATTCCTAAATATTTCATGTTCTCGTGATATTTATTATTAAAATAATAGGTAATAATATTGCAGTTGACCTAAATAGTTCAAAATAAAATCACATATTCAATTAATACTATGCGATTTTATTTTATATGATGGATTAGGTTCAAATCTAAGGTCAATCCATTTTCTACTTTTTGAATCTTGCAATGTTTTATCTGTGGGTTTGCACCTAAAAAATCCAAGTTTTAACATAGCTTCTTCTATTATCTCCACATTGTTTTCAATAAGAGAAGTTAAAATAGCTGTAAACATTCCATTATGACCTTCAACAATTACAAATTGCTCTTCACTGATTG
>JAFYSL010000052.1 GCA_017559355.1 Muribaculaceae bacterium | reverse complement strand
TGTCCGATAAAATGTGTACTTTTACCCATGGTTAAACTTGTTTGTCGCAAAACAAAAGTAACCAAAAAGGACTGATTCCCACAAATGGAACCAGTCCTAATTTTTATTCCCTAAAAAAAGTTTTATCGGACAGCAATAAAATTCTTTTATTTCCTTGTCTGACATAGGCTTTAATTTTATTATATATCGTTTCCGAAACAACTTCATCTTCTATAGATTTACCTCCTAAAATGGACAAGGGGTAGAAATTTTTATCTCTTTGTGAGTTATTGGATGTATAAATTCAACACTTTGAGCGTGAAGGTGTAGGCGTGAGGCGTGTGTGCCATAGAGAGTATCTCCTACGATAGGAGCATTGAGCCCGTTGGGGTGCGAAGCATGGACTCGCAGTTGATGTGTGCGGCCTGTTATAGGATAAAAGTTTATGCGAGTTTTGCCCTCTTTTTGTTCAACTATTTCATAATGTGTAATCGCCTGTTTGCCATGAGTGCAATTCACAATTTGCCGTGGTCTATCATCGGGATTTAGTATTAATGGTAGGTCGATTATGCCACGTTGTGTCTCCACAATACCATCAAGTATTGCCACATATTGTTTCTTGACTTGTCGCGACTCAAATAGCGCTTGTAACGCTTTATGCGCATCTTTTGTCTTTGCAAAAAGCAACACTCCCGATGTTGCCATATCAAGACGATGCACCACTTGGATATCACATTGGGAATAGCGTTGTTGCACATATTCTTGCAATGAACCTATCGATAACTTTCCAGGAACACTAAGCATATCGTGAGGTTTGTTTACTGCCACTATCCATTCATCGTCATAAAGTACCTCTATATTGGCATGCTGCGACCGATTTTCAAGCGGGTTAGGTTCAACATCAAGCCCTTGAAGCATCCAATTTAGTATCGGTTCGCACTTTGCTTTGCACGAAGGATAAAAATGTCCGTCGTGGCGTATCTCATCTTTTGGAGATTGCCCCACCCAAAATTCAGCCATTGCAAGAGGTTTGTAACCTTGAACATAGGCATATTGCAACAGTTTTGGAGCAGCACATTCACCAGCTCCAGCGGGAGGAATACCTTGAGAAGTAGGTGCGAAAATTTCACAAAGGTCGCGACTCTCGCCACGTGCATTGAGCATCACAAAATTGCGAAATATACGCAACTGAAGCGCTTGACTGCGTTGCTTTCGTTCGGTTTTCCAGTCGGCAATTTTCTTGTCACTCTCAGCTAGTTTTGTTTTTATATCGTCAATGGTTTGTTGCCAACGAGTGCGAATGCGTTTTAGTTCGGCCTTTTGAAACTGACTTTCGGCTATTAGCGCAGAGAAATCAGCTCCCTCTTGACGACATTTATCGCGATTGACCTTAGAGAGTTGCATCAACTCACGATATGCATCAATTTCCGCTTTAGATTTGTCTATAACCTCTGACAATTTAACTTTAAGTTTTTGACGATGAGCACTATTCTCCTCCTCTCTGATTTTTGCATTAATTTCTGATATTTGAGCCTCCTCAGGTGGGAAAAAACCATCGAGCGACAAAAGGTCATAAACGGCAGGCACAAAATATTCGTGATTATTTCCGTGAGCAAGGTTGCCCGAAAACGCAGCAAAATAACCGATTTCATCGTTCTTTTCAGCCACCAACACCCCCATCATTTTACCCTGTTGCAATTCTTCGCTCCAATCCTTGCGTGTGCTGAGATAAGAACGCAAATGCGCAGTCGCCAACACACACAATGGGTGAGGCTCATAATAAAATGGGAAAGTGAATTGACGTGGCAATTCTATACCTGCCAACTCTTCGACCGAAAACTTATGAAAGCGATTCTCGTTACTCATAGATTCAAAAACTACGCAAAGATACGATAAATATCGTGCTTGAGAACTTAAAATGCTTGTTTTCTAAAGAATTTTATTAACTTTGCAGATAATAATAATTTACAAAATTGTAAACTAGGCTATTTGTGTTAATAAACTAATATTCTGCATTATGAAGATAAAAATAATACTCGTTTCGCTATTAATCTCGATGGGATTATACGCATCGGCAATTTCAGTGACAACTACTCCTGGTAATCTCGCTACTGTAGTAGCAGAAAACACCGAAGAGACTACCCTTGAAATTAAAGGTGAAATAAACGCCAGTGACTTTGATTTTATTGCAAAAAAAATGGTATCATTGACCTCTATTGACTTGTCAGAGGCTACCATCGTAGCATATTCGGGAGAACCTATTCTACTTGGTCAGACAAACTATCAGGCTAATGCCATTCCAGCATACGCTCTTGCTGGATCTAAAATTCAATCAATCATTCTCCCTAATGGGTTGCAAGTGATTGGCGAAGGTGCTTTCTCTTCAACTCAAATAGCCTCTATCTCTATTCCCCAAACAGTAACAGAGATTGGCATGGGAGCATTTTCTAACTGCGACGAATTGACATCTGTGACCATTCCTTCGTCGGAAACAATCCTTAGTTCGCACGCATTTATTGATTGTGATAAATTGGCATCGATAACTCTTGGTATTAGCAAAATTAATGCATCAACATTTGCTCGTTGTAAATCCCTCAACAATGTTACTGCCAACTCACTCATTGAGATAGGCGAAAACGCATTCTTAGGTTGTGTTGCTCTTAAAGAATTCTCTTTTGCACCAAGCATCAAACTTATTGGCAATGGTGCTTTCCAAGCAACAGGATTAAGCAGTGTTGATTTTTCAGCATTAGAATCACTCGATTCAATTGGTGCGTGGGCGTTTGCTCAATGTAATGCATTAACTAAAGTAGTGATGAATAATAACACGTCAAAAATTGGCGAAGGAGCATTTTTTGATGATGATTCGCTCGTATCGTTTAATATGCCACTGTCTTGCACTGCTGTGCCAAGTTACATCTTCAAAGGCAACACAAGCATTGATACTACTCATTTGTTGTCACACAATGTAACATCTATCGGTAAATATGCTTTAATCGACTTGAATCATATTACATCATTCACACTCCCCAATTCACTCCAATACATTGGCGACAATGCTTTTGAAGGGTGGATTTCATTGATCAGTCTTGATGCTGAGGGTATTAAAACTGCAGTGCCACAACTTGGTGAAAATGTGTGGGAAGGAGTTGACCAAACAAATGTATCGATACTTGTGGCAAGTGACCTTACTGAAGATTATAAAAATGCTGACCAATGGAAAGAATTTAATATCTCAGATCGCACATCGGTTGAAGGTATTGAAGCCGACAACACGGGCAATCGCATCGCAGCAACTTTCGTAGGGGATAATCTTGTGATTAAAGCGTATGATGTGATGACACAAGTGAGCATATTCGACTCTTCGGCTCGCCAATTTGCAGTAGAAACAACCAATAGCAATGAGGTTGTTATTAACACTGCCGATTGGGCATGTCCATTCTACATCGTGAAAGTAATCCTTGCCGATGCTACAATAGCAACATTGAAAGTTGCTCGTTGCAACTAATTATAAAGACTATATAACCATAACTGTATTTTGAAGATTTCCACTATTTATGGGAAAGAATAAACTGAAAAAGTTTAGGGATATGGAAACTATTGACTTTGTGTTTCAATATCCCTTTGCTGTATTAAAAGAACAAGGTTTTCCCTTGAAAGGGAATTGGCATAAAGAGTTTTTTAACAATGATAACCCCATCGTGCTAGAACTTGGGTGTGGCAAAGGTGAGTATGCCGTAGGACTTGCTCGCAAGTTCCCCGACAAAAACTTTATAGGCATTGACATCAAGGGTGCTCGCATGTGGACTGGTGCTTGCCAAGCACGCAACGAGGGATTGAAAAATGTGGCTTTCCTACGCACAAATATCGAATTGTTGCCTCACTTCTTTGCTACAGGCGAAGTGGCTGAGATATGGATTACATTCCCCGATCCTCAAATGAAAAAAGTGCGCAAACGCCTCACTTCTACTCGCTTCCTCGAACTCTATCGCGAAGTGTTGAAACCCGAAGGTCTTGTGCATCTCAAAACCGACAGCCCATTCCTTTACACCTACACTCATTTGCTCGTCGAACTTAATCAATTGCCAGCGATTGTTGACACCAACGACCTATATCACTCCGACTATGTGAGCGATATTCTCGAAATCAAAACATTCTATGAGCAACAATGGCTCGACCGTGGATTGACCATCAAATACATCAGTTTCCCTCTCGATCACACTACTCAATTGCAAGAACCAGAAGTGGAAATTGAATTTGATACCTACCGCAGTTTCTCTCGTGGCGAACTACAATGCCCCGAACTCTGCAACCCCAAAGTAACTCCAAAAGAATAATCTAAAAAAACATATACATGGAACGTCTATATCCTGCGTTGATTATTGATGCACTTAAAAATGTGCGTTACCCTGGCAATGGAAAGAATATCGTTGAACTCGACATGATTGAAGATGATATTCGCATCGATGGTAACAAGGTGTCGTTTTCTCTTATTTTTGAGAAACCCACCGATCCTTTCATTAAATCACTCGTAAAGGCTGCCGAAACAGCTATTCTTACATATATTTCACCCGAAGTTGACATCAAAGGTAATATTGCGGTAAAAACTCGTAAACCACTACCCGAAAAACCTGCAAACCCACTCCCTGGCGTAAAAAACATCATCGGTATTTCATCGGGCAAAGGTGGTGTTGGCAAATCAACCGTAGCAAGCAATCTCGCCGTGGCACTCGCTCGCGAAGGCTACAAAGTAGGTTTGCTCGACGCCGATATTTTTGGTCCATCAGTGCCTAAAATGTTTGGTGTGGAAGATGAACAACTTTTCATGCACAATGTCGATGGTCGCGACCTCATTATCCCCGTTGAACGATATGGTATAAAACTCCTTTCAATCGGTTTTGTTGTTGATAAAAACGCACCTGTGTTGTGGCGTGGTGGCATGGCATCAAATGCACTCAAACAACTCATCACCGATGCCGACTGGGGCGAACTTGACTATTTCCTCATTGATATGCCTCCTGGCACAAGTGATATTCACCTCACTCTTGTGCAAACTCTCGGCATCACTGGCGTAGTTATCGTGAGTACACCTCAACAAGTAGCACTCGCCGATGCTCGTAAAGGTATCGCAATGTTTATGGGCGAAAAAGTGAATGTGCCCATCTTGGGATTGGTTGAAAATATGGCATGGTTTACACCTGCTCCTCACCCCGAAGAACGCTACTATATCTTCGGTCGCGAGGGTGGTGTAGAACTTGCAAAAGAACTCGGAGTAAAACTCCTCGCTCAAATTCCTGTAGTAGGCACAATTTGCGAAGGTGGCGACAATGGCGCTCCTATCGCTCTTGAAGATAGCATTGCAGGACAAGCATTTATGCATCTTGCTCATGAAACAATTGATGCAATCAACACCCGCAACAACGACCTCCCCCCAACGGTGAAGGTCGACGTATCAAAACGATAAAACATTCTCTGCAACGATGAAAAAGTGGATTTCCATAGCATTGACATTGGTTCTAATACCAGGTATCTTTGCCTGTGTGTCAAGCAATAAAAATAGTTTTGTCGATTCGCCATTAACCGTAACAAGTGGCAGTCTACAACATATCGACCTCTATTCGCCCGAAATGAATGAGACAATCAAAGTTGATGTGTGGACTCCTGATGGATATTCAAAGAATGTGAAATATCCTGTTATCTATATGCACGATGGTCAAAATCTTTTTGACGCTAATTCTACTTGGAATCATCAAGCATGGGAAATTGACTCAGTAATGGGGAAATTGATTGCAGTCGACAGCATTCGCCCTGCAATTGTAGTAGGCGTTTATAGCATTGATACAACTCGCTTGAGCGATCTTATGCCCGAGAAACCACTCAAATATCTCACTACCGACAGCATTAAATCGTTTATTGATACTTACATGTGCAAAGGTCTTTATCGTGCCGATGAATATCTCGCATTTATCGTTAACACCCTTCGCCCTGTGATAAACGAGAACTTCTCAACCGACACCACTATACAAGCCACCTCAATTATGGGTTCTAGCATGGGTGGATTGATTTCAATCTATGGCATGAGTGAATATCCTCATATTTTTGGTTCGGCAGGTTGCTTATCAACCCACTGGAGTGGTGCAATAACTCGCAACGACGACTTCCCTGGCGCAATGCGTCAATATTTGATAGAGTCATTGCCTCGCACAGGCGAGCATCGTCTTTACATGGACTGTGGCGACCAAACAATTGATGCAGTTTATATCCCATATTTCCATGCGATGAATGCCCTTGCCGACTCACTTGGTTATAACAATGACCGATTGATGACACCCTTCTTCTCTGGCCACGCACACGAAGAACGCGCATGGGCGAGTCGTGTAGCAGAACCATTAAAATTCATCTTGAAGAAATAACATCATTTAACCCTGTTAAAATTTCTAATAAAACTCAATATTGAATTAATAAATGACGAGTCTGGAGGGAAATACAAATTAAGAGATTATATCCTTGATTCCAATATCCCTACTCCCGTTATTGTATATAAAGATAGTTGTTTATTTATTCCACAAGACTATAATATTTTGACATCAGTAGATATGTATATGGTTACATACCAGAAATATTATTAACCAATAGTTTTTTAGGGTTATTCTAATTCGTTGCAACCGACTTTAGTAAGCGTCATAAATCTACTGCACAACCACTTGGTTTTGACTCCACACAAGGAGCGGGCCGAGTGATTTTTATTTTTGTGCATTACCTACTGCTATTTCGAGGGTGGTAGGTGAGGATTTCTTCGCGGAGGCGGGTGCGGTCGATGTGGATATACACTTCAGTAGTGGAGATGCTTTCGTGACCGAGCATCTGCTGAATGGCGCGAAGGTTAGCGCCCCCTTCGAGTAGGTGTGTGGCGAAGGAGTGTCGCAGGGTGTGAGGACTGATTTCTTTGCGTATGCCAGCAAGTTCGGCAAGTTGTTTGATAATATAGAATATCATTACGCGAGTCAATCGGCGTCCACGACGATTGAGGAATAAAATGTTTTCTTCGCCAGGTTTGATATCGAGGTGTTTGCGGTCTTCGAGATATAGGGTTATTTCGTTAATAGCAGTAGGTGATATGGGCACGATGCGTTCTTTGTTCCCTTTGCCAGTTATCACTACATATTCCTCTTCAAGAAACAGTTTGTTGATTTCAAGATTTACCAGTTCGCTCACGCGCAATCCGCAACCGTAGAGAGTTTCGATAATAGCACGATTGCGTTGCCCCTCGTTGGTGGATAGGTTGATGCACGAAATCATCTCATCGATATCCTCTACCGAGAGAATGTCGGGGAGTTTGCGACCTATGCGTGGCGATTCAAGTAGGAGAGTGGGGTTGTGGTCGATATGATTTTCGAGTTTGAGAAAACGGAAAAAAGATTTTATCCCCGATATAATGCGTGCTTGCGAGCGTGGAGAGATGCCGAGATCGTGGAGTTCGGCAACGAAGTTATGCAGATTGTCGAGTGTTACATCTTTCAGCCCAAGGTTATTTTCGTTGAGGTAACGAAGGAGGTGTGATACGTCATTAAGATAACTTTGGAGTGTGTTTTCTGATAAACCTCGTTCGAGTAATAAGTAGGCTGAGTATTGTTTTAGAACCATAGCGAGAAGTGTTGCAATGGGAGGTGGTTATAGCCTACGATTACCCCTATTTTATCGTTTGAGAAGCTCATGCCATGAGTCATTGACGATTTTATTGATTGCCATGACTGGTTGATGGTAGAGTTGTTGTTAATGTTGCTCACGATTACAACTCCACCCTTGTTGACAATGTCGGTGGCTGTGTCGATAATCAATCCATTTTCGCTATCAATGTGGTTGATAATCATAAATGGGATTTCATTGTGGGTGAGTTGCGAGGAGTAATTGTTGATTGTTGCAGTTACATCGTCATAGGTGGAGATGCGATTGGATATGCTTGATGTAATCGAGTCGTAGATTTTTCGTTGGTGTCGCACTCCCAAATATGAGTAAAGGTGAGATGTTGACGATACATTCATCATTGCTGTTGATGCAATGCCATGACTTGTACCTATCTGAAGGATTGATTTGGGACTGAAATAGCAAGTGATACGAAATATCATCTTGGCATTCTTAAACGATAGAAGGTTGCGTCGCTCTTTAGCCGACGATGCCAATCGTGATGCTTCCCAACGTGAAGCATTAATGATTTCGTAGGCATAATAGGGGCAACGTTCACGCAATACTCTCAACACGAAGTTAAAGGCAAATGGCGAGTGAATGCCAAAGCCTTTACTTCGTTTGTATCGTGGTATTGCTGTGTAATATCGTTTAAATTTTATCATTGTGGTTGTTACTATTTAATAGCAGTTGTTTCCTCCTCTTTGCGAGTGGTCCCTACGATTGAAAATATCACAGCGACAATTATGGCAAGGTATATCAAAATCACCGACACCGACGCTATTGTAGTAGTGGTGTGGATTGATTGAGGATTGAAATACATCTCAATTGTGTGGTTGCCAGCAGGGATATTGAGTGCGCGCAAAATATAGTTTACACGACCTATTTCTACAGGATTACCATCAATTGTTGCGTGCCAACCCCATGGGAAATATACCTCAGAGAACACTGCAATGCCACCATTTTGAGATGTTGCAGAGTATGTCAATTTATTAGGTGCGTATGAAGTGAGAGTAATGTTATCTCCCTCGGCCTTTTTCGCTGTTGATTCGCCAAGTATTGACTTGAATTTCGCATCGGCTACGGCTGTTGTAGCGGGGTTGATGCTATCGAGAGTAGCCATCTCTTCGTTAGCATTATCGGCATAGATAATATTGTCGACAAACCATGCATTACCAAGTGCATGCTCATTGGTGACGAGTTGGCGATTGCGTGTTACAATGTAGCGTGCATTGAGCATGTCGAGAATACGATATTTTTGTTGCAAGGTCTTTACCGAAGCCTGTTGGTCTTCTGGATAGAGAGCCACAATTGAATCATTACGAAGGTCGGGGATATAATCAACTGAGAGAACTGGATTGATTTGTCGGTCGATGAGATCTTGATAACGAGTAAGTTTTGCAGCATGGTAGCCACCTATCATTTTGTGATGATATGATGGTGCTGGGTGGTGGAACATAGGAATGTTCATTACGCGATAATGACTTGTTGTGTCGGCAAGAATTTGGTCATCAATAGCCGATTTAGCAAGTGGATCGTTTGTGATGAGTGTTGGTACTTGGAAACTATCGTGGTTGAGGTAGCGTTTGTCGACAGTATAGAGGTCGCAAAGCACTAATACACCAATAATGGCAACAGCAATTTTTGTAGATATTTTCTTTGTTCCAAACAAAACAATCGCAACGAGGGTAGCAGCAATAAACATGAAGCTACGCAAGCAGTCGCTCGACACCATCTCGGCTCTCAATTGCTCAATGATGGTGAAGATTTGTGGGTATTGGTTTTTGATGTCGGCTTCGTAGCCAGCATCGCCCATGAGCGAACCAAACGCTGTTGGCGATACAATACCGATAACGCAAATCAACAATGTGATGCCAAATGAAACGATGATTGACTTGCGATATCGTTTCCATGGATTTTCGGTTTCAAAAAGTTGTTTGATTGCCAACAATGCAAGCAGAGGCATTGTGAATTGCGCAATGACGAGAATACTTTCAACTGTGCGAAACTTGCTATACATTGGAATATAGTCGATAAACAAGTCGGTAAACCACATGAGGTTGCGACCAAGAGCAAGCAAGATTGAAAGTAGAGTGAGAGCGATGAGAGTCCATTTCATAGGACCTTTCACTATAAAGCACCCAAGCAAGAACAAGGCGCAGATGATTGCTCCTACATATACCGGACCACTTGTGCCTTCGGCTCCACCAAAGTATTGGGGGAATCCTTGAAGTTGACTGATATAGTATTTTTGTTCGTCATTAAGAGATTTTACACCATCGGCATCAGAGATAGAGTGCTGAGATGAACCACCTTTAATGTCGGGAATGAGGAGGGTGAGAGTTTCGGCTTTACCATAACTATATTGGGTGATGTAGTCGCGGTCGAGACCAGAGGTTTTGTTAGGATTATTTGCATTTGATGCAGTAGTGAGATCGGAGTGTTTGCCACGCATCGTTTCCTTTGAATACTCATAGGTGTTGTAAAGGCTTGGCGAGTTGGCAGCCACTGCAAGAATAGCAGCTACGGCAAGAGAACCTGTGGCAATGCCCCATTGTTTAAGTTTTTTCTCTTTGATAGCCGAGATGAGGTATGCGATAACAAATCCCACAATTACAAATGAGAAATAATATGTCATTTGCACGTGATTTGATGCAAGTTGCATCATGGCAAATAGGGCAGCGAGGGCGCTACCTGCGAGATATCGTCCACGATAGCAAAGCACAATACCCGCAATTGTGGGTGGGATATAGGCAAGTGTGACGAATTTCCATATATGCCCTGCACCAATGAGGATTATGAAATATGATGAAAATCCATAGGCTATTGCCCCGATTAGTGCTTGATACCATTTAACTTTGAAGGCCAACAGTAGGATAAAGAACCCTAGCATCATCATCATTAAGAGGTTGGCAGGGTTGGGGAGGAATGCTCCGTAAAGGGAGTTAATCCAGTCAAATAGGGCATTTGAAGAATAAGTTGGCGAGATTTGGAACATAGGCATACCACCGAAAAGTGAGTTGGTCCACCATGTTTTTTCGCCAGTTTGTTCTTGGAAAAGTTTTGCTTCCTGCCCTACAGCTTCCCCTTGCATCATGTCGTATTGTCGCAACACATTGCCTTGTGCGGCATCGGGGTAGAAATAACAAAAAGATATTACATACATCACTACCACAGCCACTAAAAAGCCCCACACTTGAGGCTGTTTTAGTTTTTCAATGAGAAGTGATGAGAAGTTGCTAAAATCTATTTTTTTCATCTTTTGATAGTCGAGTTTTATTGAGTCGATTATAGGAATTTATCTCCAAATTTGAGTTTTGCATCATTTACCATGTGCTTGATGCGTTGCTCTTCGCTTTTGGGGCACACAAGAAGCACATCGCCAGCATCGGCAACAATATAATCTTTCAATCCGTCAACAACGATGAGTTTTTCACCTTCAACGGCAAAGATGTTGCCTGTAGAGTTGTAGGCGAGCACATTGCAATTTTGAGCCACATTGTGGTCGCTATTTTTTGGAGAGTTATCATAAAGTGCGCTCCAAGTGCCGAGGTCGTTCCACCCAAATGTAACACATTCAACATGCACATTCGAAGCTTTTTCCATAATGGCATAGTCGATAGAAATGCTTGGACATGCTGGGAATTGCTCTTCGATAAATGTGTTTTCGCGTGGTGTGTTCCAACAGTCATTTCCCATCTCAAATTTTGACGCAATCTCAGGTGAATGTTGGAAGAACGCATTTTTTACGGTTGTTGCTTTCCATAAGAAAATGCCTGAGTTCCAGAAGAATTCGCCTGTACTGAGGAATACCTTAGCGAGTTCAAGATTGGGTTTTTCAGTAAATGTTTTTACTTTGTTGATGCCACTCTCTACCTCGTTGCCAATTTGAATATATCCATAGCCAGTTTCGGGGCGAATAGGTGTGATGCCAAGTGTGAGTAGTGCATCGTTGTTTTCAACAAATTCAAAACCTTTTACGATGCTATTTTCAAATTCTCGTTCGCGAGTGATGAGGTGGTCGCTTGGAGTGACAATCATACTCGCCTCAGGGTCGCGTGCAGCGATGTGCCAAGCAGCCCAAGCAATGCAAGGAGCTGTGTTGCGACGAGCTGGTTCGAGTAGAATTTGGTCGTCACGCAAATCGGGCAATTGCTCTTTAACCAATGGAGCGTATTGTGCGTTGGTAACAACAATAACATTCTCTTTGGGCACGATAGGGAGCACGCGGTCGTAGCTCATTTGAAGCAAAGTGCGACCAGTGCCAAGGAAATCTATGAATTGTTTTGGGCGATTAGTGCGGCTGTAAGGCCAAAAACGGCTTCCGATGCCACCACACATAATCACGCAATAACGATGGTTATTTATCATAATATTTTTTTGATGTTTTATGTTTACCTAATAATTAATTTGCTAAGTTAGTGATTATAGTTGTTATGTTCCAAATTTTTATTCATAAATTCAGTTTCATGGAGTTTGTGAATATTCTTACATTGTTTTTTGCGAAAATTCGTATTAATGTGTTATCTTTGCCGTAATAACAACAAAAAACATAATCACAATGAGAACAAAATATAAAAGAGTGTTGCTAAAACTCAGTGGAGAGTCGCTTATGGGCGAACAAGGTTATGGTATTGACACCAAACGCTTGGGTGAATATGCAACACAAATCAAAGAAATTGCATCGGGTGGTGTGCAAGTTGCAATCGTGATAGGTGGTGGAAATATTTTCCGTGGCTTATCGGGTGCTTCAAAGGGTTTTGACCGTGTTAAAGGCGACCAAATGGGTATGCTTGCTACTGTTATCAACTCTCTCGCGTTGAGCTCGGCTCTTGAGGCTGCAGGTCAACCAGCAAAAGTGTTTACCGCAGTGAATATGTTCCCTATTGGTGAGCATTATAGCAAATGGAAAGCAATCGAAGCATTAAATAATGGTGCTGTTTCAATTATTGCAGGGGGTACAGGTAACCCATTCTTTACAACCGATACTGGTTCGGCATTGCGTGGCATCGAAGTTGAGGCTGATGTGATGTTGAAAGGTACTCGCGTTGATGGTATCTATACTGCCGACCCTGAAAAAGACCCAACAGCAACTAAGTTTAGCGAAATCACTTACGACGAAGTTTATACTCGTGGATTGAAAGTGATGGACTTGACTGCAACTGCGTTGTGTAAAGAAAACAATCTTCCTATCGTGGTGTTTGATATGGATACTCCAGGCAACCTTGCAAAAGTTATAGCTGGCGAACCTATCGGCACTCTCGTGTACTAAACTTATTGATTAATAATTAAAACGATAATATTATGGCTGAAGTAAAAGATTATTTGGAACCTGCTGAAGAAAAAATGGAATTGGCAGTTGCATATCTCGATGAAACACTTGCTCGCATTCGTGCTGGTAAAGCAAATGCAAAAATTCTTGAAGGTATTCGCGTAGAGTATTATGGTAGTGCAGTGCCCATTTCAAATGTGGCAAACATCTCTGTGCCCGATGCTCGCACAATCGCTATCACTCCATGGGAAAAACCTATGTTCAAAGAAATCGAAAAAGCGATTATCAACTCTGAACTCGGCATCACTCCTGAAAACAATGGTGAAATCATTCGCCTCACTATCCCACCATTGACCGAAGATCGTCGTAAAGCATTGGTAAAACAATGTAAAGCAGAAGCTGAAACTGCAAAAGTATCAGTGCGTAACGCTCGTCGCGATGCAATCGAAGGTTTGAAAAAGGCTATCAAAAATGGTATGCCTGAAGATATGTCGAAAAATGGTGAAGAAAAAGCACAAAAACTTCACGACAAATACATGAAGACTATCGACGACCTCTTCGCAGCAAAAGAAAAAGAAATCCTCACAGTGTAATAGGATTACCGATAAAACAGAATATCCCTACCAACCAGTGGGGATATTTTTTTATGGGACTATAACTTTGTTAGCACACGTTCAACTAATATTCCCTCGTTGCCCACTACCGTTAATTATAGTAAGTCTCGCAATCGTAACCAGCCAACACCGACACCCATTACTCGCACACTTGTAAGTTTCTTGAAATTTCGTTTAAACTTTCTTTATCAAAATCAAAAAGGGATACTGTATGGTAACGAGGTGGAATTAAAAACTGGTGAAGGTCACCTTGGAGTTGAAGGCGTTGAAATTGATGATTCATCAATAGGTATTGTGGAAATTGCTCGTTATGATATTCATGGTCGCCGATTGACAAAATCCTCTCCAGGATTTAATATCGTAATATATAGCAATGGCACAACAAGAAAAGAAATCGTGAAATAATTAAATCTTGACAAATAAAGAACTACAAAACAACAAATTTTCACGGCATATAACCATACTGACAGTGTAGAGGTAAGCGGTTCGAATCCACTATACTCCACTCTTAAACTACTGATAATATTTTCAGTAGTTTTTCTTTTATTTCTGTTGTTTGATATTTTGTGATATCACTTATGATACTTTTCGTTATATTTGCAGTAATTTTCAATGCATAAAATATATCTAACTCAAAAACAAAAAAATCTTATGAAATTTTTACTCCTCGGTGCAGCCGTTTTAGGTCTTTCTTCAATGGCTTCTGCACAAGAAAACGTAAATGATGGTCACACTTACGCTCCAGATGCTGAAACTGGCATTACTTGTAAGTCAAAATGGATTATCGACCGTGTTCACACTCCAGACAAATTCTTGGATCTTCCTTTCATTAAAGAAGCTGGTACCAAACCTCGTACAGCTGTTGTAGATAGTAAAAATAAGAAAATCTACATTGGATATTCTAAACCGGTTGTAGTTGACTTTGTATCTAACGACTATGCTCACCTCGTAGTATTCGACCTAGAAACTGGTAAATATGAAGGTGAAATCGCTTTGACTTGCGATGGTGTTCCCGTAACTGGTCTTATGTGTGCTAACCAAGTAGGTATCGACGATGCTGGTAACTTGTGGTTCTGCGGTATGTACAGAGACGTTAGCCTTGTACCTGCTCAAATTTACGTTGTAACCAATCGCGAAACTGGTGAATGTAAAAACGTAGGTCAATGGGCTCTTCCTGCTGAAGAATCAGATGCAGGTGGTCGTTGCGACTTATGGGACGTTGTAGGTGACATTACTGGTGAAACTTCTAACGCTGTATGTATGGCTGCTGTAAGCTCTACAACTTCAGGTGAAAAATGTTGTCTCTATCGTTGGGAACTTGCTCAAGGTGCAAAAGAATGGGTTGCTAACGAAGATGATTTCGCTGGTTACGTTTCTTACTATGATGGTCTTGAAACTTATCCTGTTGACCAAACTACATGGGGTTCTGCTGCTACTACTGTAAGAATCGTTGCTGAAGAAGGTCACGTAGGTTCTATATTCTATGTTGACGGTTTCACAACTTGTCCTTCTTTGTATAATACAAATTTTGAAATGGTTGAAAGTTTTGCTTCTGCTCCAGACTTGGCTC
>JAFYSL010000051.1 GCA_017559355.1 Muribaculaceae bacterium | reverse complement strand
AACCACACCTCGCGACCACCGAGTGTAGAAGCACCTTTCTCTTTGAGAGAGAAGCGGTGTACCTCGTTCTTGGTTACGATATTTCCTTGCGACTGTTTCCCTTTGATGGCGAGTTCGCTAAAGTCAACATCAAATTGGAGCGTTTTTAATCGGGGTTTTGGTTTGAGTGTAACTTTCACTACTTCAGCTTCGCCATTAGGGTTGGCAGTGAACCAGTGAATCTTTGTTCCAGGAGCACCTTTTGTGAGGTCATATTCTTTGTCGCGAGTGACGCCAGTAACAGCAAAGCGTTTCATGTAGAACACACCACCTTTGCCATCTTGATATATCACGTTGTAGATTGTGCGTGAGTCGTTGCGCTTAAACACATTGAGATAAAGCACATTTTTGCCGATAAACATCTTCTCTTGTACCTTGACGATTTTGTATTTACCATCTTTGTAGAAGATGATAATATCATCAATGTTAGAACAGTTGCACACAAATTCGTCTTTCTTCAAACCAGTGCCAATGAATCCCTCTTCGCGATTGATATAGAGTTTTTCGTTGGCTTCAGCAACGGTTGCGGCTTCGATGCTGTCAAATCCACGAATCACAGTGTGGCGTGGATATGCTTCTCCATATTTTGCCTTAAGACTTTCATACCACTTAATTGTGTATTCAACAATGTGGTTGAGGTCTTTGAGCAATGCTTTAATTTTATCGTTATATGAAGCGATAAGTTCTTCGGCTTTTTGAGAGTTGAATTTAAGAATGCGTCCCATCTTGATTTCCATCAAGCGAAGAATGTCATCATCGGTGATTGGACGAATGAATTTTGGTTCCCAAGGCTCTAAACGTTTGTCGATATGAGCGATAGCCTCTTCCATAGTGCGGCTTTCTTCAAATTCTTTGTCTTTATAGATGCGCTCTTCGATGAAGATGCGTTCCAATGAAGCAAAGTGAAGCAATTCGCGCACCTCGCCAAGTTGTATTTCAAGTTCTTTGCGAAGAATTTCTTTAGTAGTGTCAACACTATGACGTAATACATCGCTCACACCGAGGAAGTGAGGTTTTTTGTCTTTAATCACACAACAGTTAGGCGAAATATTGACCTCACAATCTGTAAAGGCATACAATGCGTCGATAGTTTTGTCGCTTGAGGTGCCAGGTAGTAGATGAACAAGAATCAAAGCAGTTTCGGCAGTGTTGTCGTCGACCTTGCGAATCTTAATTTTCCCTTTCTCAAATGCTTTCAAAATAGAGTCAATAAGTGTGCCTGTAGTCTTTCCATAAGGGATTTCAGTAATAGCGAGTGTCTTGTTATCGAGTTTTTCGATTTTAGCGCGCACTTTCACTACACCACCACGCTCTCCATCGTTATAACGAGATACGTCAATAAAACCACCAGTCATAAAGTCGGGGTAGAGTACAAACTCTTCGCCACGAAGATATGCTACTGCAGCATCAAGGATTTCGTTAAAGTTGTGAGGGAGTATTTTTGAAGAAAGACCTACGGCGATACCTTCAACCCCTTGCGCTAAAAGCAACGGGAACTTAGCGGGGAGTGTTACAGGTTCTTTCTTACGACCGTCGTATGATAAAGTCCACTCGGTAACTTTTGGATTGTAAAGAGTTTCAAGAGCGAATGAAGATAGACGCGCCTCAATGTAACGACCAGCCGCTGCCGATGCACCAGTGAGAATGTTACCCCAGTTACCTTGTGTTTCAACCAATAAATCTTTTTGACCAAGAGTTACAAGCGCATCGTTGATTGATGCATCACCGTGAGGGTGATATTGCATTGTGTTACCCACAATGTTAGCAACCTTATTGAATCGACCATCATCAAGAGTCTTCATTGAGTGAAGAATACGACGTTGCACAGGCTTCAACCCGTCGTCGATATGAGGCACAGCACGTTCAAGGATTACGTATGAAGCATAATCCAAAAACCAACTGCGATACATGCCACGCAAATGATGTTTAACCACATCTTTGTCCTTGTCGGGAGTAGAATGGGTATTTTCGTTATTAGAAGATACTTCTACGGGTAATTCTTCGTTTTCGTCAATTGAATTTATTTCGTCGCTCATATGTGTTTTTGAGAGAATTTTATTGGTCAATAGCGTATTTGCGTTAATACACTTTTTATCAACTACAAAGATAGTGCAAGCCGAGCGTAAAAGCAAATTAAACTCGTTTAAATTTGCACTTTGCCGAGGCGCCGCCTATCTAAGGAGCAACCAACGATAGTGCAAATTGAGAGCAATACAAAAAAATATCACAATTTTATGAAATGCTACCTATCTAGGATGAAGTAATTCTTTAGAGTCGTTAATGTTTCAAAGGTCGTTAAAGACTTTAAAGACACGAAAGATCTTAAACAAACAATGGCTACCGAAATCGGCAGCCATTGTATTATAGTTGATTGAAAATTGTGTTATTTAACGATAACTTTTTTCACTGTGCCGTCGCTCATTTTTATGATGTTGAGACCATTTGTAGGATGAGAGAGCATGCGACCATGAATGTCGTAGCGTGCTACTTCGGTAGCATTTGAAGTGCCAAATGTGCAATCTTCTACGCCACTTGCTGCGGTATCAACGATTTCGTAAGCACACAATCCATTGCCTGGAACAAATAGATATAGCATAATGCGTCCTGCTGATGTTTGCACATAATCAGCATCGGCTTGGAATGTAGTGCTGCTCATGGCGCCCATACCATCTTTTGGCATTGTCCACATCTCTTCCATTGATTTGAATGAAAGATCTTCGTCGGCTTTCATCAACATGAATTGGTGTCCTTGTGGGTCGGTATAGTCAGCATAGGGGAGAGCTACATAATTAGTGCCGTTGAGGGTAAACCAAGTACCACCATTTGCTTCACCTGCGATAGGTTTGAGTGCAGTATTATTGTTGAATGAGTCAACAACTTTGCCCGATGAGAAGTTGTAGCGAGCCCATTCAGTTTCGCCACCACGAATAAAGAATGAATTGTCATCGATTAATATTATGCGAGGAGCTGTTCCGAGAGTGCTCTTACTTGATGGATTAAGTGTGAGAGTGCAAACCTCTTGTGATTTTTGAACGCCATTTTCGTAATTCCAACGAACCACAACTTTTGCTTTTGCAAATGCTGCATAAACAGTAAAGTTTCCTTCAGCAACATCACCAGTCAATGTAATGTGGTCGCAGCGAGATGTAGAACCACTATATGTCAATGACGCTACTTCGGTCAATTCACCTGTTTCAAGGTCAACGAGGTGTAACTTGATAGGTGTTGAACTGATGTTGAGTGATAAGTTAGAGATGCATACATTGCCTTTGCTATCTTTGTCAACACTATTACAGGGGTAGTATGCGACTTTACCTTCATCGCCTAAGATGATGTCGCCCAATATTTCGCCTGTTGTGCCGTCAAATTTACGCAAGTAGATACTCGCTTTTGATGAGTTTTCAGAGCGTCCTGCCATATAAACGGTGTTGCCCACTACGCAGAATGAACGATTGAATGCCCCATCATTGCCAAAAGTGATATTTTTGTAGTCGTCATGAACCGAACGGAACCATACGCTATTGAGAGCAATGTTGTTTGTTTCGGTATAAGTGTCGTTGTCTTTATCGATTTTGATAGAGTAACCTTGTTCAAAATTGCCAACTGACAATTTAGTAATTTCAAAACTTCTTACGTCAGAGTAGGTATCGGTCATGGATTTGCTTGATGTGATAACTCGCCAATAGTATTTACCAAGACCTAAGTATGACAAAGTGAGGTCGTGAGAGTTTGTTGTCAATTTCTTTTGGTAAAGAATATTAGAGAAGTCAGTTTGAGCCGACATTTGCAAAGTATATTCTTCGCATTCTACGGCACTCCAACTAAATGTTACATCTTCTTCCAATTTAGCTCCATCATTAGGTGTGAGGAGGATAGTTTTAGGTGCTGATGGACGAGTAGTTGTTACAAACGATGCAACTTCGCTCACTGATTCGAGTTTGCTTGCTTGTGCAGTGCGAATTCTCCAATAATAAGTTTTTGTTGATTCGAGGTCGCTTAAATCTACTATTGCTGAGTTGGTAGTCAAGTTTTTCTCTTGCTTTACAATAGTAGTAAATGCTTCGTTATTGGCGATTTCAATAGTATAGGTTGCATTATCGATATTGCTCCATTTAAATTCTTGGCTCCATGCTACTTTTGCACCATTGATTGGCGAAATAAGTGTAGCCACTTCTGAATCACCTTCGGGATAGTTTGCGATTGCAAGTTCATGTTCTTTACCGTAGCCATCAAATACATTCACAACATACCAATAGTTGCTTTGTTTGTCGCTGTCGAGAGTATAAGATGTGCCATAAACTACTTTTTGTAGATATTTTCCATCAAAGCCATCTCCGTCGGCTGATTTCGCTTGGTCGATAGTTACCGATAGAGGCATAGCATACACGGTGTAACGGATAATTGCATTGCCATTCTCAGTTGCGTCCCATGAGAGAGTTCCGTTGTTGTATTTCAAATTAGAAACAGCACCATAGCTGTCGCCATGTTTCCATGTGATTTCGGGTGTTAGTGCAGGAGTTGAATACACATTGTCTTTAAGAGAACTTAAATAACTCTTGAAAGTATTTGAGTTGTAATAAATAGTACCGCAATTGTTATTTTTTGCATAAGTACGATTGTGTTCTACTTGTTTAATCATTTCATTTACGCCCCAACCAGTGTTTGTCACCTTATAAGAAGCTTGGCTTGAATAGTAGTGACAATTTAATTTATCGGCAGCGTCGCTCCACCAATGTGTTAATTCTTCATAACCATTGGTTGAGTGAGTTGTTTCCCAATAAAGTTGAGGTGAAATGAAATCAATTGTACCTTCTTTCATCCATGTTAATGGGTCGCTATATATTGTAGCGTATTGCCAGTCGCTTGCGCTTGAACCATAAGATGAAAGAGATGGTAGACCATAAAGGCTTGCAGATTTGCTTGAAACTCCTGCAGGACCGATACCAAATCGCACGTCAGGGCGAAGCTCTTTAATCGTGTTATAGCAGTCAGCAACCATGTCGTTCACATTGCGACGACGCCAATCTCCAATCGACATTGTTGTGCCACTCGCTTTATAATCATCGTAGTCAGGAGCACTTGAGTCTTCTGCAGTACCTCCACTTGGATAGAAATAGTCATCAAATAGCATGCCATCAATAGCGTAGTTATTGACAATTTCTTTAATGACATTTACGATTAGTTCACGAGTTTCTTTTAGTGCTGGATTGAATGTTACATAAGTTCCATTGGAACCCACAATAAGCATATCCTTGTTTTTCCATTCTAAGTCTTTTTCTGTTGACCAAGTAGTTAATCCTTTACTACTCCAACGGTAAGGGTTCAACCACACATAGGCTTCAATACCACGTTTGTGACATTCTTCTACGAAAAACGCAAGAGGGTCCCAACCAGGACTTACACCTCGAGTACCTGAAATATAGCTCGACCAAGGTGCATATTCTGATGGATATGCAGCATCACCCATTGTGCGTATATGCAAACAGGTTGAAGTCATTTTAAGCTCTTCGAGGTAGTCGAGATAGGCTATTAATTCTTGTTTTTGTTTTGTTTGTGCTGAAGCACTTGTACCTTTTGTAGAAGGCCAGTCAATGTTTTCAACTAATGTTAGCCAGGTTGAACGCATTTCGCGTTTAGGATTGGCTGCAAATGCGTTACCTACGATTGTTGATAACAACAATGCCATAGTAAATAGGCGTAAAAATCTAGATTTCATATATTTAATTTAGGGTTATTATTCTCTTGATTTTGCGAAGGTAGTGATTTTAATCGATAATTAACGAAAAACCAGTGTAAAATTCAATGAATTTGTCGTTTAACACTTCGTGAAACACCTTTTTAGCCCTCTCGCCAGTGCAATGGCCACTAATCAAAGTGAGTTGTGGATAATGGCTTTTTATGGTAGTTGCTAATTGTTGTAAATCCTCGCCACTCTCATATCCATCAACAAGATGAGTGCCACCAATATAGTGTGATACATTTTGATTGTTTTCACACCCTTCAATCGTGTTTATCACACCATTGTGAGAGCAAGGCGAAACGATTACAATGCCATTATCGGTCGTAATTTCTACGGCAATTTCGTGATTAAAATCATCGATAGAGTCATTAGCCAAAAGAGTACTGTTAGCAAGTGGCTTTGGTTGTGTTGAGGTGAATGATGAAACTATGCGCACAGATCTATTTATGTCAATATTCTCATCTACGAAAATAAATCGTTGACGGTGTTTCTCAATCAGCGAATAGTTGAGTGAAATATCACGTTTATCGCCACGTCGAGTAGAGTAGTAGTGGTTGTTATTAATATTTTCCGAAAGGTAAATTTTTGCCTTTTTGTTGAGAGAAAGGAATGTTTCTAATCCACCACAATGATCGATATGCCCATGTGATAAAACAAGGTAATCCACGTCGGCAATGTCGATGCCCAAAATCGATGCATTTTTGGCAAACGCATCACTTAACCCAGTATCGATAAGCCATTTCTCTCCGTCAAGTTCTATCCATATCGACAGCCCATGCTCGGAAATCAATTCTTCTTGCACTCCAGGTGCATTATCAACCAAAACACATAGTTTCATAATGCAAAAATAATATGAATTTGAGAATCAGCAAAGAAAGGGGGAGATATATTATCCCCCCCGAAAGTTTAGTTGATATATGGAAAAAGAAAGTTGGTTGCTATAGTAAGTGAGTATTGATAGCTTCAATAAGGTCGGTTTTGCTCATAGCTCCACGAGATATTACGGGGAGTTTTTCGCGTGGAATGAAAAGTAGAGTAGGAATGCTGCGCACCTTGAACGCATTTGCTAATGCAGGTTCTTTGTCAACATCAATTTTATATACATCTATTTTCCCATCATAGTCGCGAGCCACATCGTCAAGAACTGGAGCGAGCATTTTGCATGGACCACACCATGATGCATAGAAGTCTATAATGGCAGGTCTATCGCCAAGGAATTGCCAATCGTTGAGGTTATGAGGGTTTGCTATACGAGTTGCAAATTCGTCAAAATTAAGATGTCTTGCTTTCATATATAGGAGTTTTAATGTTATCGGTTATTGTTTCTGATGCAAAGTTACTACGTCACATTTCACCCTCCAACTCATAAAATCTATGCAATAATAGATTGTGTCTATAAATGAGCAACGGCACACCTTTCGATGTGCCGTTGTCAATTGTTTATTATTGAAATTCTATTCTACAATTTTTTGATTGTGATTGCGTAACCGCCACCTGCTACCGAACGGAGTTTGAGGGTGGTTTTTGCATCAACTTTTTTCTTTGTAATGGTATACGCTTGTTGGTTGTTGGTGCTATTGGCATCTTTTGCATCGGCATAGATTGTTGCCTCATATTTTGCACCTTTGTCGAGGAAGTCGAGTTTTATTACCGAATTGTAATCGGCTTCGCCGGCAGTGTTGCCCACAAACCAATTTTCAGAGTTTTTGTCTTTGCGAGCAACGGTAACATATTCCATTGGCTCTGCTTCGAGATAGATTGATTTTTCCCATTCAACAGGCACATCTTTGATGAATTGGAATGCGTCCATAAAACGTTCGTAGTTTTCAGGAAGGTCGCAAGCCATTTGCAATGGACTATACATTGTTACATATAGTGCCAACTGTCCGCAGATAGTTGATTGAATATTTGATTTATTGTTAGGATTGAGTTTAGTGATATCCATTTCGAAAATACCAGGGGTATAGTCCATCGGGCCACCTTGAAGACGTGTGAATGGAAGAATTGAAGTGTGGCTCATGCGGCTACCACCCATCGCTTGATACTCAGTGCCACGAGCCGATTCGTTGGCGAGCAAGTTGGGGTAGGTGCGACAAAGACCTGTTGGACGTGTTGCTTCGTGAGCGTTTACCATGATTTTATATTCGGCAGCCTTTGTTACGCAGTATAAGTAGTGGTTGTTGAGCCATTGGCTGTAGTGGTATTCGCCACGAGGAATGATATTGCCTACATAGCCACTTTTTACAGAGTTATAACCATTGTCAACCATAAATTGATAAGCCTTGTCGAGGTGGCGTTCGTAGTTGCGCACCGATGAAGATGTTTCGTGATGCATCATAAGTTTCACGCCTTTTTCTTTGGCATAAGCATTGAGCGCTTTGAGGTCAAAGTCGGGGTAGGGTGTTACGAAGTCAAACACATAATCTTTTGATTGGCCAAACCAGTCTTCCCAACCTTCGTTCCATCCTTCAACGAGGACTTGGTCGAAACCATGTTCGGCAGCAAAGTCGATATAACGGCACACTTTCTCGTTGTTTGCCGAGTGTTTGCCATTAGGTTTTGTTTTTGTGTAGTCGGTTTTGCTGAGTTGCACTGAATATACATCGTCGGTGTAGTTCCAAGATCCTTTGCCGGTGATCATTTCCCACCATACACCAATATATTTTACGGGTTTAATCCATGAAGTGTCCTCTATTTTGCAAGGCTCGTTGAGGTTGAGGATAAGGCGTGATGCAAGAATGTTACGAGCATCGTCGGTGATTTGAATTGTGCGCCAAGGTGAGGTACAAGGAGTTTGGAGGTAACCTTTTTTACCTTGGTTGTCGGGAGTAAGCCATGATTCAAATACGAGGTTTTTGTCATCGAGGTTGAGGTGCATTGTAGCATAGTCAACACATGCAGCTTCGTGGATATTTAACCAAACATTGTTGTCGGTTTTGATAAGGAGTGAAGTTTGCACACCTGTAGGCGAGAAAGTAGTGGTTGAAGCGTTGTCGCGCATAGAACCCTCCATCTTGCCACGAATTTCACTCAAACGACTTTTCTCGTAGTCATATTCTTGAGTGTCATAGTCGCCAGGGATCCAATATGCATAGTGGTCGCCAGTCATGGCAAATTGAGTTTTCTCCTCTTTTATTACGAAATAGTTGAGATTTTTTTGTTGAGGGAACTCGTAACGCAATCCCATACCGTCGTTATACACACGGAAACGCACCACAATGTGTCGGTCAAAAGCTTTTTGAGTCAATGTAGCCTCCAATTCGTTGTAGTTGTTGCGAATTGCAGTCTCTTCGCCCCATACAGGAGTCCATGTTTCGTCAAAAGTTGATGTTTTGCTATTGGTGAGTTCAAAACCATTGCATAGCGACAACTTGTCGGCTCCAGCCTTATCCATTGAGAAACTGCTGAAATCGTTGCGGCCATTTTCGCTATCGAGTTCAAGACCGAGATAACTTGGTGCGACAACCTGAGCGCCTTTATAGTCAACCGAATACACAGGACGACCCTCTTTAACATCAAAAGTTACTGCAATATTTCCATCGGGCGATGTTACAGTGACGTCGGCCATTGCAACCGATGTTGTTGCAAGAGAAATTGCCAATGTGGCAAATAATTTTTTGAAATTGTAAGTCATGATATGATATTATTCTTTTTTGCTTATAGATTTAATACTAAATATAGATGCAAAGATAGCGAAAATCTTGCTAAGTAAAGGCCTAATTAATGCTAATTTTGTATGTCATAGAGTCGGTAGTTTGTCCGCGGAAATTGTGGAGAACTTTGATGGTGTAATCGCCTGTTTTTAGAGGTGTGAAAGAAACTGTTTTTACAGCTTTGTCGCCACCACACATTCCAGCTTTTACCGATTCGGGATTGTTGTATTTTATGTCTGACTGCATCTCAAATGCAGTAGTATCATATTCTACACTGTAACTTTTTCCCACAGAGGCATGCACTTCGCCTGAATATGACAAATTATCATTAATAGAAATGTGATATTCCTTAGATGTATTATCTAAATAAGTAGTTTGAACGATTGAATAATCTTCGTGTTGTTTAACTTGAGTTGATTGCCCTTTACAAGCATAGAAACTCATCGAAATGATAGAACATGCGATAATGCTTAAAAATATTGATTTATTCATTTTTAAGAGAGCTGTTTTCTAATAGTTTGAGTGTTTTAACTGCATCAGCATCACCTTGCTCAGCTGCTTTGTGATACCATTTGGCCGCTTCCGTGTAGTTTTGTGTTACCCCATCGCCGTTGTTATAAAGTAGACCAAGATTGAATTGAGCATCAGCATCACCTTGTTTGGCAGCTTTGCTCCACCACTTGAAGGCTTCGGTGCTATTTTGAATTACTCCGATGCCCTTATAATAATATAATCCAAGATTGAATTGCGCATCAGCAACACCTTGCTCGGCGGCTTTGTGATACCATTTGACTGCTTCGGTGTAACTTTGGATTACTCCATTGCCAATATGATGAAGTTGACCAAGCCAACTTTGAGCATCGGCAAGCCCTTGTTCAGCAGCTTTGTGATACCACTTTGCAGCTTCTGTGTAGCTTTGAGTTACTCCATCCCCTTTGCGATATAATTGACCAAGGTTGTATTGTGCAGCAGCAATTCCTTGTTTAGCCGCCTTGCGATACCACTTAGCCGCTTCTGTATAATTTTGTGTTACACCATGTCCGTTATCATAGCAATATCCAAGATTATGTTGAGCATTGGCAACCCCTTGTTTAGCTGCTTTGAGATACCATTTAGTTGCTTCTGTGTAATTTTGTATTACACCGTGTCCGTTATAATAACATAATCCAAGATTGTATTGTGCATCAGCATCACCTTGCTCAGCCGCAATACGATACCATTTAACGGCTTCTGCATAGTTGCCTACTTCAGAAAGCTCATAACCTTTTGAATTTAGATCTTCAGGTGCTTTTACAATGTTATTATATCTTCTTAGCGCTGAGAAAATAAGTGTTTTTAAGTCCATGCAACAAAAATGATAAGATTCTATGCAAAATAAGATTAAATTTTAGAATTGCGCAACAAACAAGGTGTATTATATGTTGTCAATGTTTTTCCAAGGAATCAAACGTCCATTAGATGTGTTTAATTCGTTGTATCCTGAGTAGATTACAATTCGACGAGAAATATCAATGTTAGATAAATTACCCCAAAAGGTTAGCCCTTTGAAATAGTCGTGGTTTGCAGTTGCTCCCGATTTTATTTCATATATATAATCTTCGCCATCAAGATGTTCTATTAAATCGACTTCATTGCCATGGCTATCTCTCCAAAAAGCAATATTAGCATCATTACCTGCATTATAACATCGTTTTATTCTTTCGTTAATAACCATATTCTCAAATAACCCTCCACGAAGATAATGTGAACTTATTTGTGATGCAGAAGTAATTTCAAGGAGAGAACAAGCCAACCCGGTATCATAAAAATATAACTTGGGTGATTTGGTGAGTCGTTTGTTGAAGTTTCGATGTTCAGGACGAAGTAGATAAATAATATAGCTTTGTTCTAAAATTGACAACCAAGATTGAACAGTTGGTTCTGAAATCCCACATTCCACTGCTAATGATGATTTATTAAGTAATTGTCCGATTCTTCCTGCACAAAGTTTGAGCAGTTTGATAAACGCAGATAGGTTTCCAATTGATTTAATGTTTCGTACATCACGTTCAACGTAAGTACTTATGTAGTTTGGGTAAAAATCAGTTGGGTGAATTTTCTTATCATACAAACGTGGATAGCAACCATTAAATATTTCTTCATTAATAGTTCCTGGGAGTAAGGAGTTTGTGTTTAACTCTTGATGTGAAAAAGGGAGGAGTTTTAGGATTCCAATACGTCCTGCGAGACTTTGGTTTACCGAGTCCATCAGTAAGAAGTTTTGAGAACCGGTGAGAATATACATTCCCTCACGATTTTCATTGTCTGTGTGTGTTTGTAGATAATGAAGAATTGACGGTTCTAATTGCACTTCGTCGATAATTGTTTTATCGGGGTATGAAGCAATAAAGCCACGAGGATCTGTTTTTGCAAAGTTGCGAATGTCGATATCGGCAAATGATACATATTTATATTGTGGAAATGTCATTTTTGCCAATGTGGATTTGCCTGACTGCCGAGGACCGGTAATCATGACAAATGGATACTTAGTTGACAGTTGCTCTAATTTTGATTGTAAAGTACGAGTAATCATAATGAAATTATTTTTTTGTGCAAATATAAAATTAAATTTTCAAATTACACAAACTTTGTGCAAAAATAAAATCCGATTTTAGGATTGCACAGATTAGGGAGGTTGATATTATACATAAAAAGGCATAAAATTAGATAAATACTTTGATTTTAGAGGTAATTTGTTTAAGTTTGTATTTAGAATCATACTGATTGAAAAAACATTATGCTAAGGCTGATTTGGAAATATTATATCATACTAATCATTGCGATAATAGCACAGAAAGCTTATGCCTCAAATGCTAATATTGTGGTTTCCTCTTGTGAAGAGTATTACAAAATTGAGGCAACGAAAGATGGAGAATCGATATCGGAAGTAAAGTCGCGCAAAGAGATTTATTTTGAGGCAACGCGTACCGAAGGATATGCATTAGCCCTTGAATTTTATGACGATTATACAAAAATAAATAAAGCATCTGCTCCAGGAGCCGAGGCTAAATATCGTCATTGGATTCCCGAAGATATTTTTTATACCGATTCAAAGGTGTGTCACCTTATTGTTCCAATCAAAAAAGTGGGGAAACCAGTAAAAGCAGTTTTTGAAAAGACATATACAAAAGCAGAACATTTTGTAGAGGTGTGTTTCCCCGAAGTTCATGATATAAAATCAAAAATTGTAAAAATAGAGGTGCCACAATCATTGATTAATAAAATTAAGATTGTAGAGAAATCGTTTACACCCAATGTTTCTCGACGAGTAGAAGATGGAAAAAAGGGTGCAAAGATTTATGTATATGAAATGACTGAAATGGATACTCCAAAAGATGAGGAGGATTGTCCTGAAGTTTCAAAAATTATTCCACGAATTTACATCGTTGGTCAGTATCCAACATTGGGTGATTTATATCAACATCTTCATGGATTAACAATTACGCAAGATTTGGCATTAGATAAGGTTAAAGCTCAAGCAATGGAAATTACGTCGGGTTGTGCTAATGAAGAAGAAAAAATAAGAAATATTTTAGCATGGGTACAGGACCGAATAAGATATATTGCAATAGAACATGGCGAATACGGAACACGCCCCGATCTTGCAAGCGAGGTGCTACGAAAACGATATGGCGATTGTAAGGGTATGTCAATGCTGTTGAAGCAGATGCTAATTGCAGTAGGGCTTGATGCTCGTTTAGCATGGATTGGAACAAATAAAGTAGGAGCAACATGGAGCGAAGTGCCAACATTGGCATCGGGTAATCACATGATATGTGCAGTTGTTAAAGGAGATTCAATATTATATCTTGATGGAACGGCATCATATCTTCCTGTTGGGATTTATCATTCTTCAATTCAAGGTCGTGAAGCAATGATTGAAAATGGGGATAGTTATATGTTGAAGACTGTGCCTATTCAATCTCCAAACATGAATTTGGATAGGGCTGTTGCAGCTTATCGGATGGTAAACAGTAGTTTGGTTGGCGAAATACGTCGCACACTGAAAGGTATCGACAAAATGGCGGTGTGTGCTACATATCATGATGTAGATGCGTCAAATCGAGCAGATTTATTGTCAAAGATTGTTGTTTATCCCAGAGCTAATGTGCATGTAGATAATGCGAATATTGAGGGGTATTCTACTCAATCTGATTCAGTGCAAATATCAGCACAGGTTAAAGAAATAGATGCCTGTAATATTGTAAATGGGAAAATATATGTAGATTTGATGCCATTGCGAAGCCATTCGCTAAATGTATATGATTTGAAAACTCGTAAACAAGATATATCATTACCTTATTGTAATAGATGTGAAAATGAGGTGTTAATAGAGATTCCGGAAGGCTATAAAGTGCAATCCCTCCCCGAAAAATATGAGGTAAATAACGAGTGGTTTAGCGCATCAATCGTTTATGATATGGACAACGAATTCATAAAGTGTAGCGCGTATATAGAGTTAAAGGATATTACGATTGCACTTAGTGATGCATTAACTTGGAATAAATTGGTGAGAGAGTTTAACCAAAAAAATAGAGAACAAATAGTATTAACGCTTAAATAGATATAGGTCATGAGAAAACGTGTTTTGATAACTATTGCGATTATGTTAGTGTCGGCAATATCGATGTCGGCTAAATATGATGCAAAGTTTTTTAGAAAAGCTGCCGAAAAGGTGTGGGGAATGGAATTGTCGGATTTTAATGCAAAAAAGGAAATTCCTGATAGCTTATATGGCAAAGAATCGGCAGTAATAATTGCAGCATATCGCAATGTAGAAGTAAA
Source organism: Muribaculaceae bacterium (assembly GCA_017559355.1). Lineage (GTDB taxonomy): Bacteria > Bacteroidota > Bacteroidia > Bacteroidales > Muribaculaceae > RGIG4079. The sequence goes on along the minus strand of JAFYSL010000051.1, from coordinate 17,967 downwards.
GCGAGTGCAACAGCTCAATGTAAATAAATATTCGCATTATGGAAAGGCATATACAAATGCTATTGATATGAAATCGATATCGCGAGTGATGATAAAGCTTAACGACAAAAAATCGGTTGAGGATTATTCAGAATTTGATATTACTGCTGATGGGCGAGAGGAATTGAGTGGTTATTCATATCAATATACATCATCAGCATTTGGAGCACGAGTAATCAAGCCCAATGGCGACATCATAGATGTAGATTGCAAAAGCGCTTTTGATGTAAAAGAGGGAAAAAAAGAAAAAACTGTAGGGCGTATTGTGGCTATTCCAGGTCTTGAACCAGGTGATGTTTTGGAGTATTTCTATTATGATGAGGTGTGGCTTGATGAATTTGATTTAGACCCATTGGTATTCTCGTTTTCTCGTAAATATCCAATGATGTTTTATAAGATACATTGTAGTATAGACCCCGAATTAACTGTTGAATATCGAAATTATAATGGAGCTCCATTGTTGACTGGTTTTATCGCAAAGGATCAAACAAGAATGTTGAATGTTGAAGCAGTTGATATTCCTAAACGTGAAACTGGAAATTGGATGTCGCCAAAACGCCAATTTCCATTTATTAAAATGTATATAATGAACAACCAACGAGGCTCATTGGTGTATAAACCCAAAAGCGCACGCATAGGTGTGTATTGTGGATTGCCTGCGAACTCCTATTATCAAGATATTTCTAATGTGTTGACCGATATGTCTGATGCTCTTACGAAGGATATCGTTTTAGATGCAATAGACTATACCGAAAATTATAAAAAAATGCATCCAGAGGCCACTCGTCGTCAGATTATAGATGCAGCTTGGATAGCAACATTTTATTCGGGATTGCGTGATGATAAATCCCATTCTTCAATGACAATGCCATTATATTTTGCTCAAGTATTGAAAAAATTGGGTATAAAGGATGATGTAAATGTAGGTGTAACAAATTCAAGAAATGAGGTTCCATTGTCAATGATTTTAAGTTGGCAAGAGCCCGATTATATAAGTGTTATAGGTGATTCATGCTATTTTGTTACTGGTGACCTCGTATTTTTGCCTGGTGAATTACCTGGAGAATATTTAGGTGAAACTGGCGCGATTTTTAAATGTAATGATGAAGATTATAATAAACAACAAGCTAAAATTATAACACTTCCATATTCTCGTGCCTCTGAAAATGCAGCAATATCAGACGTAAAAGTGTCTTTAAGCGAAAATGATGAAAATATTCTAAGCATTTATCGAAATATGACGATAAAAGGGGCGATGAAAACAATAGCATCATCACTTGTAGATAAAAATGCTTGGATGCGTGCAGCAGAGAATTATCTTGAAATCCCTCAAAAATGGCGTGCAAAATTGAAAATTGATTCGGTTGAGGTCAAAGAGAAAATGCAAGAGATTTTTAAGGAGGAAGCAGAAACTATGCTTGGTGTTATCCCGTCGGTAATTCATAGTTATAAAGTATCTTCAATAGGAGCCACTCCAGATAGTCCTACTGTTGACTATGAAATGGCTTGTGATGTTGATGGACTAGTAAAACGTGCTGGAAATGATTTAATAATATCACTCGGCAAATTGATTGGAGGGCAAAATAAGGTAGAAGGAGAAGAACGTAATCGACAATCGCATATATTCCGTAATTGTCCTAATCAATATCGTCATACTATAACATTAGAAATCCCACAAGGATACACTATAACCGACGAGAGTGTAGAGTTACTTAATAAATCAGTAACAACTAAATGTGGCGCATTTATTGCACAAGCAAGAGTAAAAGACAATGAACTAACTCTCAAAATAAATGAAAGATATATTCGCTATTTTGAGCCAGTTAGTAACTGGGCTGAATTCCTTGAACTCATTGATGCATCAGCAGCATATAACAATGCTGTGGTTGTTTTGACAAGACAATAGTCGATGTTGATTTGTTTGATGTTTATGTGATAATTCCGTGATTTTTGCGTAACTTTGTGCAGTTATTAAAAGAAAAAGTTATGAGTCAAAAGGTAAGAGTAAGATTTGCTCCGTCGCCTACGGGGCCTTTGCACATCGGTGGTGTGCGCACTGCGTTATATAACTATTTGTTTGCTCGTCAACATGGTGGCGAGATGATTCTTCGCATTGAAGATACCGATTCACAACGTTTTGTGCCTGGTGCAGAGCAATATATCAATGAGTCTCTTGCTTGGCTTGGTATCAAAATCGATGAGGGTGTGAGCGAAGGTGGTGCTTATGGTCCATACAAACAAAGCGAACGCCGTGACATCTATCGCGAACATGTGAAAATGTTGCTCGATAACGATAAAGCATATATCGCATTTGATACCCCCGAAGAACTTGATGCAAAACGTCAAGAGGTGGCAAACTTCCAATATGATGCATCAACACGTCTTTCAATGCGCAATTCGCTTTCTCTCTCAAAAGAGGAGGTTGACCAACTTATCGCTAACGGCGAAAAATATGTGGTGCGTTTCAAAATTGAACCAGGTCGCGATGTTGTTGTTAACGACTTGATTCGTGGCAAAGTTACAATCAACTCAAGTGTGCTTGATGATAAAGTGCTTTATAAGAGTGCCGACGACCTTCCTACATATCACTTGGCAAATATTGTTGACGACCATTTGATGCTTGTTTCACACGTGATTCGAGGTGAAGAGTGGTTGCCTTCAGCGCCTTTGCATGTGTTGTTGTATGAAGCATTTGGTTGGGCTGATACAATGCCAGCATTTGTGCACTTGCCATTGTTGCTTAAACCAGACGGAAAGGGTAAATTGAGCAAACGTGATGGCGACCGTCTCGGCTTCCCTGTATTCCCACTTGAATGGCACGATCCAAAGAGCGGCGAAATCTCATCGGGTTATCGCGAATCGGGTTATCTCCCTGAGGCGGTAGTGAATTTCCTTGCATTGCTCGGCTGGAATCCTGGTGATGATACAGAAATCATGTCGATGGACGATCTTATCGCAAAATTTTCGCTCGACCACTGCTCAAAATCGGGCGCGAAATTTGATTTTGAAAAAGGTAAATGGTTCAACCATAAATATATTCAAGAGGTTGACAATGCGCTTCTCGCAGAAATGTTTAAACCAATCTTGGTAGAAAAAGGTGTAGCTGTTGAAAACTATAGCGATGAATATATCATTCGTGCTGTATCAATGGTAAAAGATCGCGTAAACTTTGTGCGCGACCTTTGGGATGTAACGTCGTTCCTATTTGTTGCACCTGTTGAATATGATGAAAAGTCGGTTAAGAAACGTTGGAAAGAAGATACTCCTGCATTGATGACCGAACTTGTTGAGGTGCTTCGTGGTCTTGAAGATTTCTCTTGTGCAGCTGCCGAACCTGCAGTGCTTGGTTGGATTACCGAAAAGGGTTATCACATGGGTAATGTGATGAATGCATTCCGTCTCACAGTAGTGGGAGAATGTAAAGGTCCACACATGTTTGACATCACTGAATTGCTCGGCAAAGAGGAGACTGTAAAACGTGTTCTTGCTGGTGTTGAAAACATCAAGAAAGACTAAGTAGAAAATACATAAAACGCAATGAGAGGGTAGAGGGATTCTATCCTCTCATTTTATGAATAAAATGTGTGATTTTATTAAATAATTATACGGATTTTATTTTTATTCAATTTTTAGTAGTATCTTTGCATAGAATAAATAGTCGTTATTATGAAAAAGAGAAAATCACGCTTGCCTGTAATTGTCGACATCCTTACACATAATTGCATTGGTAGTCAAGAGGAGTTGTCAAAACAGCTAGCTATAAGAGGTTATATCGTTACTCAAGCAACCCTTTCGCGCGATTTAAAAATGTTGCGAACAACAAAAATAGCAACCGATATGGGTGGCTATCGTTATATCATAACCGATTCGCAAAAAATAAGTAACGAGCCTTTTGCAAAAAATCAAAATACAGTGCAATCATCTTCACATCCTGCAGCATTGTCGTTGAGGGTGTCGGGAAATCTTGTGGTAATCAAAACACGCAACGGATATGCAAGTGGATTGGCTTACGACCTTGATATGCTTGAATCAAAACATATCTTGGGTACCATTCCAGGGGCTGATACAGTGTTTGCTGTTGTTAACGAATCATCAAGCCGCAAAGACTTATATGAACTGTTTAGTTCATTCTTGCCACAATCGGTGCTAGAAGATGCACGATTGCAATTCTTTGGTAATGAAGAATAAGTAAATCAAAATAAAGGTAAATCTATAACAGAAGTTATATATATTGAAAAATGGATGACGCTAAAAAAATAGAAGTAGTAGTCGCCTCAGAAGAGCATGTGAAATTTGTTGATGAAATTCTCGACACAATCAATCGTGCTGCAAAGGTGCGTGGTACAGGTATCGCAAAACGCTCTCCTGAATATGTAAAGCAAAAAATGCTTGAACGCAAGGCTGTGATTGCTATGTGTGAAGGCGAATTTGCTGGGTTTAGTTATATTGAAAGTTGGAGCAACAAGGAGTTTGTTGCAAACTCAGGTCTTATCGTAGCCGATAAATTCCGTGGATTGGGGTTGGCTACTCGCATCAAACGACGTATTTTCAAACTTTCACGCGAAAAATACCCAGAGGCTAAGATATTCTCTTTGACTACTGGTGCTGCCGTGATGAAAATGAACTTTGAACTTGGTTATCGTCCTGTTACATTTGACCAACTCACTACCGATCCTGCATTCTGGAAAGGTTGCGAAAGCTGTGTAAACTACGATATTCTCCAACGCAATGCTGGACATAAATGTCTTTGTGTAGGTCTTTTGTATGACCCCAAAGAAACACAATATCATCGTTATAGTTTGACCAACGACATCGATGATGAAGATTAAATGTTGAATAAAAACTGAAAACTATAATAAAATGGGAAAGAAAAAAGTAGTAGTAGCATTCAGTGGAGGTCTTGATACCTCTTATACTGTGATGTATCTTGCTAAAAAGATGGGTTATGAAGTTTATGCTGCTTGTGCTAATACAGGTGGTTTTAGCCCTGAACAACTTGCTACAAATGAAGCAAATGCATATAAATTAGGTGCAAAAGAATATGTGACTCTCGACGTAACACGCGAATATTATGAAAAGAGCCTTAAATATATGGTTTATGGAAATGTGTTGCGTAATGGTACTTATCCTATCTCGGTAAGTTCAGAACGTATTTTCCAAGCAATCGCGATTGCTCGTTATGCTAATGAAATTGGTGCTGATGCTATTGCTCATGGTTCAACTGGAGCGGGTAACGACCAAATTCGTTTCGATATGACATTCCTCGTGATGGCTCCTGGTGTGGAAATCATCACTTTAACTCGCGATAATAACCTTTCTCGTCAAGAAGAGATTGATTATCTCAACAAAAATGGTTTTGCTGCCGACTTTACTAAACTCAAATATAGTTACAACGTAGGTCTTTGGGGTACATCAATTTGTGGTGGCGAAATACTAGACTCAGCACAAGGCCTTCCAGAAAGTGCTTACCTCAAACACTGTGAAAAAGAGGGCACAGAGCAACTTCGTCTCACTTTCGAAAAAGGTGAATTGAAGGCTGTCAACGACGTGCGTTACGAAGATCCTATCGAGGCAATTCAAAAGGTTGAAGAGATTGGCGCTGCTTATGGCGTAGGTCGTGATATGCACGTAGGTGATACAATTATTGGTATCAAAGGTCGTGTAGGCTTTGAGGCTGCTGCCCCTATGCTCATCATCGGAGCTCACCGTTTCCTCGAAAAATATACTTTGAGTAAATGGCAACAATATTGGAAAGATCAAGTAGCTACTTGGTATGGTATGTTCCTCCACGAAAGCCAATATCTCGAACCAGTGATGCGCGATATAGAGGCTATGCTTGAAAATTCACAACGTAATGTGAATGGTACTGCAATCCTCGAACTTCGTCCTTTAGGATTCTCTACTGTGGGCGTGGAAAGTAAAGATGACTTGGTGAAAAACAAATTTGGCGAATATGGCGAAACTCAAAAGGGTTGGACTGCCGATGATGCTAAAGGTTTCATCAAAGTATCGGCAACTGCTCTTCGCGCTTATTATGCTAATCACAACGACGAACAAATCTAAAAATAGGCGATATGAGCGAGAAAAATTTACGACGCACAACCGATGATAAAATGATTGGTGGAGTGTGTGGTGGTGTTGCAAAATACTTTGGGTTGGATTCAACTCTTGTACGTATAGCGTATGCAATATTGACTATATGTACTGCATTCTCTGGAGTGTTGGTTTATCTCGTTCTTTTACTCATAATGCCTGAAGATAATTAATATTAGAATATGATTAAAGCCGGAATTATTGGTGGTGCAGGTTATACTGCAGGCGAGTTGCTTCGCTTGTTGCTCAATCACCCTGATGTAGAAATTAAATGGGTTAATAGTAGCAGTAACGCTGGAAATAAGATTGCAGAAGTGCATCAAGGACTTATCGGTGAAACCGATTTAGTGTTTACCGACCAAACTCCATGGGAGGAGATTGATGTGCTATTCTGCTGTACACCTCATGGTGAAACTCGTAAATTTATGGAAAGTCACGAAGTGCCTCAAGAACTTCGTATTATTGACCTTTCTACCGACTATCGCATTGAAGATGGTAGCCACGAATTTGTGTATGGTCTACCTGAGTTGAATCGTAAACGCATTGTGCGTGGTGCTACTCGTGTGGCTAACCCTGGTTGCTTTGCTACTGCAATTCAACTTGCATTGTTGCCATTAGCAAAGAATTTGATGCTCAATAGCGATATTCACGTTACAGCAATTACAGGTTCGACAGGTGCAGGTGTTAAACCTTCAACTACATCTCACTTCTCATGGCGAAACGACAATGTGTCGATTTATAAACCATTCAAGCATCAACACCTTGCCGAAATCAAACAATCGCTCAAAATATTGCAAAATAGCTTTAATTCCGATATTAACTTTATCCCAGTGCGTGGTTGCTTCTCTCGTGGTATTATGGCGATTGTGTATATGGATTGTCCTATAGAACTCGATGAGATTAAAAAACTATATGAAGAGTATTACGAAGATCACAACTTCACGTTTATTACCGATAAAGCACCTGACTTGAAAGATGTAGTAAATACTAATAAGTGTATTCTTCATCTTGAAAAGGTTGATGGCAAATTGCTCATTACCTCGGTAATCGACAATCTTGTGAAAGGTGCGTCGGGGCAAGCTGTGCACAATATGAACCTCCTCTTTGGGCTTCATGAACGCGTAGGCCTCCGTCTCAAACCATCAGCATTCTAATAGATTCAATAGTAATATAAAAACAAAAGGCTCCAAATTTTTGGAGCCTTTTGTTTTGTATGGAGTATGTTGTAATTAGTTGACTTTGGTGTAAATTACTTCGCCGTTTTCATCTTCAACGTTCTCTTTTGAGATGAGTGTGTTGTCTTTTATGGTAGCATTTTGAATGCCATATTGAGAATCTTCATTATGGGCTTTTTCAAGTTCTTCGTTGTTTAAAGTAATATTGCCCAAGAGATTGTCGTGGAATATGTCAATTATATCTTCATCTTCACATTTTACAACGATACTTTTAATGTCATAGCACATTTCGAGGCAGTTGTTTACAAATTTCCAAGAACCATTAACCGATGCTACAGCAAGAGTATCATATTGCGAATCTGCGAAATAAGTGAATGATTGAACAAATGAGTTATCCTCATTAAGAGTCAATAACTCCTTTTGAGGGAGGATTTTTAGACCCATTACTTCATCTTCGCATTCGTTTACCCATGAACCAACGAATTGCTCGTCATTTGAGGTACATGAAAATAGTGCAACTACTGCGATTGCAACTACTGTAAGACGATTAAAAAGTTTCATATTCAATATAATTATACATTGAAACGGAAGTGCATGATATCGCCATCTTGCACTACATATTCTTTACCTTCTACACTCATTTTGCCCGCTTCCTTAACAGCAGCTTCGCTACCGAGTGATACGAAATCATCATATTTGATAACTTCGGCACGAATGAAGCCTTTTTCAAAGTCGGTGTGAATGATACCAGCGCATTGAGGAGCTTTGCTACCACGAAGGAATGTCCATGCACGCACTTCAACAACACCAGCAGTGAAATATGTTTGAAGGTTAAGCAATGCGTACGCAGCACGAATCAAACGAGCTACACCCGATTCTTCAAGGCCAATTTCAGCAAGGAATTCTTGGCGTTCTTCCCAAGTGTCAAGTTCTGCAATGTCAGCTTCGGTTTGAGCAGCAACGATGAGGATTTGGGCATCTTCGTTCTTTACTGCTTCGCGCACAGCGTCAACATATTTGTTACCATTAACAGCCGATGCATCATCTACGTTACACACATACATCACTGGTTTGCTTGTGAGAAGGAAGAGCTCGCGAGCAAACTTTTGTTCGTCGGGAGTCTCAAATTTCACTGAGCGAGCAGGATGACCTTGGTCGAGTGCGTCTTTGATTTGTTTTAATACTTCATATTGCATTTTTGCAACTTTGTCGCCACCTGTTTGTGCTTGTTTTTGAGTGCGAGCAATGCGAGCCTCTACTGTTTCGAGGTCTTTAAGTTGCAATTCGTAGTCGATAATTTCTTTATCGCGTACAGGGTCAACCGAACCATCAACGTGTGTGATATTGTCGTTGTCAAAGCAACGAAGCACATGAAGAATAGCATCGGTCTCGCGAATATTTGCGAGGAACTTATTTCCAAGACCTTCACCTTTTGATGCACCTTTTACCAAACCTGCGATATCAACGATTTCAACTGTAGCAGGAACAACATTTTTAGGTTCAACGATTTCAACCAATTTATTGAGGCGTTCGTCGGGAACGGTGATTACGCCCACATTGGGTTCGATTGTACAGAATGGGAAATTGGCTGATTGAGCCTTAGCATTTGATAGACAATTGAATAGAGTTGACTTACCTACGTTGGGAAGTCCTACGATACCACATTGAAGTGCCATTTGCAATATATTTATTTGTTATTAATCAATTTGGAAGTGCAAAGATACGGATTTTTAGATGAAAGAGCAAAGATGAAAGAGCAAAGATGAAAATATTCGTGAGAGGGGAAAAGAAAAAGGAGATGTGTTAAGAGGTTAAACACATCTCCGATATTTTGCAATGTAGGGATTACTATCCTTAATCTTATTTAAGATTTATTTTTGTTGCTTTTCCTCCTTGCACTTTGATGAAGATGCCATTATGAGGATTTGCTACTTTTACCCCTTGAAGGTTATAGTATTCAATAGGTGTATTTTCGTTAAATTCAATACCTTCAACACCACTTCCAGTCCATTGTTCGTTGAGCCATTTCACGCGTGCATTGAGCAATGTTTTAAATTCAGTAGCCTTAGCCGCAGGGTTGCTACAACCGTAGTCTGGCCAACGTTGAACATCGTTTGCTGCCGCACTTTTGATTGAAGCGATGAAGTTGTCGATATGTGCGCTAATTGTATGGTATTTGTTGTAGAAATCGGGCCACAACTCTCTCACTTTTGCTTGAAATGCAGGGAATTTGGCAATCTCTCCAATCCATATTTGTGGCGTAAAAGGAGAATCTTCATAGATGAATTTTTGCTCATTGCGTTGTAATGCATTGGCAAAATCCCATACTGGACCGAAATTCCAACTTGAAGTAGTCCCACGATCTTTATATAAGTATGTGTTACTATTGAAGGCCTCGGTATTATCCATTACCTCTTGCACAATGTAGTAGCGAGCGAGAGTGTCGAGGGCGATATAATTTTGCCAATCAGTAGAACTTTTATCTGTAGCATATATTGCATTGTCCATACTGCTGAGTTGATTCATTAGATAGGCGTTTTGTTGATTTGATAACGCTTCGGGATCTTTATATGTAAAGCGCGCAAGATTACCGTTGCCATCGGTGATTGTAACTTGTTCGGTAGCATCGGCATTGTCAATTTCAAGTAACCATCCGCCAGTGATGATGTTTGCATCGGTAGCATTGTCATCTTGTTTTACAATGGGTACACGGTCTTTGTCTATACGAACAGTCTCTGTCAAGAAGTATAGCCCTTTATAATCGCCATTTAGTACGAGTTCTACGGCACGGCGATCGGGTGTATATGCGAGATTCATTAATTGACTCACTTTATAACCAGTCGTTGCACGAAGAAATGCATGCTCATCATCGGCATAAGCCATCAATGCATAATTTTTACTTTTACTCATATCAAGAATTTTTATGCCACTGGTAAGTTTGAGACGATATGGTTTCTTGTCATAGTCATTCCATGATGATTGTCCACGACCACGAATTTTCATCGTAGTTTGACCTAAAGAAGCATACCCTGAAGATTTTGCATCAATGTAAAAGACAGCATTTGTATAGTCTTCGGTTGAGGTAATTTCTGAGGGAGTAGTGATATAGATTACAGGGAGTGTTCCTGATGGGTTAACTGCCTTAGCAAACAGTGTGGCAGAGAGAAAAATTGCTAAAAATAATATTTTTTTCATATATTATATATTTTGTTATTTATTGCCAAAGTTACACAAAAAAATGAAAACAAAATAAATATGATTATGTTATTCGGATAAATTAGCCATTTTTAACGATATGTATCTCAATTAGATGCTTATAATTGTATTATTTTACGATAATCTTTTGAGTGATGGTTGTAGTCTCTGTAGCAACTTTAACGATATAGATGCCTCGGTTACACTCTATTTGACATTCATTGTCAATATTGTTGGCACTCATAATTAAATTGCCTGAAATGTCGGCAATCACGATGCTTATAATAGGAGAGTGGCTTGCGATTGTTATCAATCCATTTGCTGGAGAGGTGATAACAATGTTATTGTCAGTCTCTATAAGAGAAATACCAGCTTCCCCTTCGCCCCATTTGTTTACGAGCCAAGCGATGCGATTATTGAAATAATTTAGAAAGTCGTTTTTGGCGTATGAAATATTTCCATTTCCATATTTTGACCATCGTTTGTAATTATATTGTGAAGCAGTGGAAATTTGGTCAACAAATGAATCAATAAAATCGTGTATCCCATCATAAGAGTTCCCTTTAAACGATTTCCACACCTCTACAACTTTTTGTTGGAAACGAGGATATTTGGCTATTTCGCCTATCCATGTTTGCCCAAATGGGGGATATTGGTAGATGAAGTAACCATTGTTGCGACGATAAGAGTTGCCAAAGTCCCACACCGGACCAAAAATCCATTTCGTGGCTCCCTGGTCTTTGTGAAGATAGCAACTGCCGTGAAACGACTCGGCGTTGTCCATTATTTCTTGCACAATGTAAAAGCGAGCTAACGAGTCAATGTCAATATAATGTTCCCAGGTTTGGGAATTTTTGTCGGAAGAATAAATGGCTGAATTTGTAGCTACCATTTGTGATTTTAAGTAGCGCTCTTGTTGTGGCGATAAAATCTCAGGAGTTTTGTAAGTGAAGCGAATGATTTCGCCATTTCCTTCAGTGATTCGCACTTGTTCGGTTTCATCGTAATTGTCAATTTCAACAAGCCATCCTCCAGTAATCTCTGATGCATCAGTAGCATTATCGGGTTGTTCTACGATGTTTACACGGTCTTTTGCGATGCGAATAGTCTCCGTTAAAAAGTATAAACCAATATATCTGCCATTTAATACGACCTCTATAGGTTGTTGTGCAGGGGTGTATTTAAGTCCAAGACGACGGCTTAGTTCAAAGCCTACGGTATTGCGAAGGAAAGCCATTTGGTCATCGGCATGGGCGAGTAGCGCAAAGTGCTTACTTTTGTTCATGCCAAGAGGAGAGGCTTTTTTGTCAAACTTTAAACGATAAGGTTTCTTGTCAAAGTCGCGCCAAGTGTAGTTGCCACGACCACGAATTTCGAGAGCAAAAGCACTATCGGCAGAGGCGATGTTTTCAAACTCTTCATGACCTATGTTGTCGATGTAATAAGTACCCGAAACATACTCCTCTGTTGAGGTAATCTCCACTCCTCCATCGGTGTTGATAAACATGACAGGAAGCGAGCCCGAATATCCAGTGGTGTTAGAATTTGGTGCAACCCACGAACCTTGAGCCCAATTGTCGCCCGATTCGGGGGTAAATGTGCCCCCCACGATAATCGTTTTGTCGGTTGTGGCTGTGCGATATTCATTATATGTTTTGCTTATTTCCTCTTTTACTGTTGAGAATGTTTTAGATATTTTACCATCGGCGAGGTGAGTGTTGGCAAAAGTGTAGCGATACATGTTTTTTACAGTCGCAGGGATTGTAACACTCCAACGATTGTTGCCCACATTAGTCATTGATATTACATAAGTTTCTGCACGAGAATCGCTACCATATACAAATTTTACTTGACTATATTTAGTCAGTGAATTGTCAAAATAAAACGTGCCTTTGGGAATATCAATTGCCCATGCACTCAACGAGGAAAATATAATGGTTATGAGGAGTAGTAAATTCTTCATATTTGTTGTAATATGTTTTCAACTACAAAGTTAACGAAAAACGACGGATTTAGTGCGATGCAAAATCTAAAGTGGGTATAAAAAACGAGGTAGCCCATGAGAGCAACCTCGTTTAAGAAATATGATTATGGAAAGATTAAGCTTTACCAGCAGAACCAAGCACGTTGATGATTTTGTGCTTGTAGAGTTTTTCCATGTTGTCGCGAGCTGGACCGAGGTATTTACGTGGGTCGAACTCAGCAGGATTGTCAACGAATACTTTGCGGATTGCTGCAGTCATAGCAAGACGGCTGTCAGAGTCGATGTTGATTTTGCAAACAGCTGATTTAGCTGATTCACGCAACCATTCTTCAGGAATACCGATAGCTGCTTTCAATGCACCACCATTAGCGTTGATAGTTTCAACTTCGTCTTGAGGAACTGAAGAAGAACCGTGGAGTACGATAGGGAATCCAGGAAGTTTTTCTTCAACTGCTTTCAATACGTCGAATGCCAAAGGAGGAGGAACGAGTTTACCTTCTTCGTTAACTGTACATTGTTCTGGAGTGAATTTGTAAGCACCGTGAGAAGTACCGATTGAGATAGCCAAGCTGTCGCAACCTGTGCGAGTAGCGAAGTCGATTACTTCTTCAGGGTCAGTGTAAGTGTGGTGGTCAGAAGAAACTTCGTCTTCAACACCAGCGAGTACACCAAGTTCACCTTCTACAGTTACATCGTGTTGGTGAGCGTAGTCAACAACTTGTTTTGTAAGAGCAACGTTTTCTTCGTATGGGAGGTGTGAACCGTCGATCATAACTGAAGAGAAACCGCTGTCGATACAAGATTTGCAAAGCTCGAAGCTATCACCGTGGTCGAGGTGAAGAACGATTTGTGGGTTTTCCCAACCAAGTTCTTTAGCATAAGCAACAGCACCTTGAGCCATGTAGCGAAGGAGTGTAGCGTTAGCGTAGTTACGAGCACCTTTAGATACTTGAAGGATAACTGGAGATTTTTCTTCTGAAGCAGCTTTGATGATTGCTTGAAGTTGCTCCATGTTGTTGAAGTTGAATGCTGGGATAGCATATCCACCTTCTACTGCTTTAGCAAACATTTCACGAGTGTTTACCAAGCCTAACTCTTTGAAACTTACCATTTCGTGTTTAATTATTTGTTAATAAATAAAATTTCTTGTTTTTTGTTGTGCAAAGTTACTGCTTTATTGTTGCATAAAAAAATGTAGGGCGTGGAATTTTTAACGCTGACAACATTTTTTTGAAATAATTTTATTCCTTTTCGGCGTTTTCTGTTTTGCTCTCTTTGCTTTTGGGCAGGATAAGATTTAATAACACTCCCACTAATGCTGCAAGACCTATGCCACCAATGGTAATGCTGTTAAAACTTAATTCGGCACCACCAATACCCAAAGTAAGAATAAGAGAAACGATAATTAGGTTGCGAGTATTACCCATGTCAACCTTATTTTTGATTAGGTTATTAATACCTACCGATGCAATTGTTCCGAATAGTAGCAACATAATACCACCTAATACTGCACTTGGAATTGTTTTGAGAACGGCACTAATTTTGCCAAATACAGAGAACAAAATACCTACTACTGCAGCAATTCTGATTACAGAGGGGTCAGTGATTTTAGTGAGTGAAATAGCCCCAGTAACTTCAGAGTAGGTTGTTACGGGAGGTCCGCCCATAAGTGATGCTGCAATACAAGCAACTCCATCGCCGAGCATAGTGCGATGCAATCCAGGATCTTTCACGAAATCCTTTCCTGCTACCTCATTAATTGCATATACGTCGCCAATGTGTTCGATTACAGGTGCTATTGCCACAGGAATCATAAATATAACTGCTTCCCAACAGAATTCGGGACGAACAAATGCTGGCAAAGCAAACCATGGTGCGTCAATTACAGGTTGAAAATCAATAACACCAAAACACATTGCCGCAATATATCCCACGATAATGCCCACAAAAATAGGTATTAATCGCAATAATCCTTTGCCAAATATTGACACGAGAACTGTTGTAACTAATGCAATGATTGCCAAAGTCCAATCGGTTTTTGCCATATTTACACCTGTGCCTGCCAAAGATAACCCGATGAGCATAATTACTGGACCAACTACAACAGAAGGGAAGAGGCGAGCAATAAAAGAAACACCACGAAAACGTACCAATGCGCTCATAATGCCATACACTGCACCCACAGCAACAAGCCCAGAAAGTGTGCCAGGGAGTCCATACAATTCAGTTGCTTTTATAATGGGGGCAATAAACGCAAAACTACTTCCCAAAAAGATGGGGACTTTGCCTTTTGTGATTAAATGAAATATGAGGGTCCCGACTCCTGCGGTAAATAGTGCTACCGAAGGGTCCATACCTACCAATAGCGGTACTAATACAGTTGCTCCAAAAGCAACAAATAGAAGTTGTGTGCCAACTATTGTTTTTTGTATTGGGCTAAGTTTTTTAGTACTCATAATCGTACGAAGTTAAACGGTTTTTTATTTTGTGCCAAAAATTCTATCGCCAGCGTCTCCAAGACCAGGGAGAATGTAGTTGCGTTCATTTAATCCTTCGTCGAGAGATGCCAAATAGATGTCAACGTCGGGGTATTTGTCATTGACAGCCTTTACGCCTTGTGGAGACGCAACCAAGCACATTAATTTGATGTTGTTGAATCCATCTTTTTTCAATCGCATGATAGCATCGCATGCACTACCTCCCGTTGCCAACATCGGGTCGGTTAGAATAACTAAACGCTCTTTGTTTTGTGGCATTTTATAATAGTAAAAAATTGGCAAACAAGTTTCTTCGTCGCGATATAAACCGATGTGACCAACGCGTGCCGAGGGGATAAGGCTTAATAAACCATCGACCATGCCAAGCCCTGCGCGAAGAATAGGCGCGATTACAACTTTCTTGCCAGAAATTCGTGGTGCATTCATTCTTTGGAGTGGTGTTTCAATCTCTTCATATTCCAAAGGGAAATCGCGAGTGATTTCGTAACCCATTAACATTGAGATTTCTTGGAGTAATTTACGAAACTCAGCAGTAGAAGTTTCCTTGTTGCGCATAATGCTAAGTTTATGCTGAACTAATGGATGGTCAATAATATGTACATTCATAATTGTATGATTTAATTTGCTTTTTGTTTTTCTAAATTGATATATCCGTAGGCGCAACCTACAAATAATGCACCACCTACAATATTTCCTATTGTGGCAGGGATAAAATTGGTTGTGATAGATTGCCAAATGCCCACATTTGCCCCTTCCATTATGCCAAGTGGAATGAAGAACATGTTGGCAATAGAGTGTTCATATCCAAGTGCCACAAATGCCATTACAGGGAGCCAGCAACCAAGCATTTTGCCCACGAAACTACGGCTCGAGAGTGCTAGCCACACAGCAAGACACACGCACCAGTTTGCACCAATTCCTTTGAGAAATACTACGCACCAATTCATTGACACTTTTGCTTCTGCGATTTTAATAATTGCGCTATGATAGGGATCAGTAGCCGTTAATCCACATTGATACACCATAAAATAGGTGAATGCTAATGCTCCAATGAGGTTGCCAAAGTAAACCAAAGTCCAGTTTTTCGCAATATCCCACATGCCATAATGTTTTTTCATATAGGCGGGAATGAGTAGGGCATTGTTCCCAGTGAAAAGTTCGGCTCCAAGTAATACTACAAGTATCAATCCTATCGGGAACATGCATCCACTTAAGAGTTTTTGCAATGATGGATTGTTGGCAGTTATTTCAGGAAATCCAAACCCGATGGTGAGAGAAAGAATGCCTCCAAAGGCAATATATGCACCAGCAAGCATTGCCAAGACTGCAAATTTGCCATAATTACCGCTGCTCAATTTTACTTTGTTTTTGCCAATGGTTACGGCGTTTTCAATGACTTCTTTAGGAGTGTTTACGCTCATGATTTAGCTTATTATGGTTGTATTATGCAAAGGTAATAAAAATGAATATATTATCAAATAAAAAACCTCTCCAGAGGAGAGGCCTTTTTTAATGGTTGAAAAACGTTTATTTCTTACCTTTTTTCTTTTCAAGTTGGCGTTCGATTGCTTCGAGGCACATATCGATTGCTTCTTCAAAGGTGTCAGCTACTTTAGAGGCTACTATGTCTTCATGTTGAGGCACAGCTACTTTTACAATTGCCTCTTTGTTCATTGCAGTTTCAGGTTTTACGACTTTGAGTGATACATCAACAGTGGAGATGTCTTCGTTGTGACGAGCAAGACGTTCGGCTTTTTTGTTGATAAACTTTTCAAGTTTTTCAGCGATGTCGAAGTGAATGGCTTTAATTTTTAGTTCCATATTATCCTCCTTTTTTTAATGCACGTGGATGTGCGTGTTGATAATTAAGTTTTAATTCACGGTATGTTATATGAGTATACACTTGCGTAGTGGCAAGTGATTGATGTCCTAATAATTGCTGAACGGCGTTGATGCTTGCACCATTGTTGAGCATATCAGAGGCGAAGGAGTGACGTAACACGTGTGGGCTTTGACGCGATGAGTGCACTCCGGCTTCTGTAAGTTGGCGATGAACGATGTTGTAAATCAGTTTGCGATACATCGGTTCACCAGTGGGACGAGTAAAGAATCGCTCGGTAGGACGACCGGCAAGGTCGTCGCGAAGTTGACGATATGTTTCAATAGTTTCGCTCATCTCTTTTCCGAAAGGGATAATTCTTTCTTTATTACGTTTACCGAGCACTTTTAGTTCGCCACGTGAAGTGTCAACATTAACATCGGTGAGTGTTTCAAGCTCGCTACAACGCATTCCTGTTGAGTAAAACATGAGCATAATTAAATGATCGCGTGTAGAGATGAAATCCTCTTTATCCCACTCTTTGTTGAGAAGGTTGGTCATCTCGCCAGTGCGAATATATATAGGAAGCTCCTTGCTTACACGAGCCAATTGCAATTCTGCTGCAGGATTGTTGTTGATATTATGGTATTTATTAAGATAGCGATAGAATGCGCGCACTGATTGCACTTTGCGGCGAATGGTGCGTTGTGAAGCCTTGTTTTGCGCGAGGTGTGCAACCCATAATCTTAAATCGTTGGTTGTGACATCTCGAGGTTCAAATGTGTCAATCTTCCCTCCAGTCGCAAATTCGCGCCATTGTTCAATATCGCGCTTATAAGACGAAACGGTGTGAACCGAAAGATTCAGTTCACACCGTATATATGTTAGAAAAGAATTAACAAGCATATTATCTTCGTGTTACGATTGAGGTCCTACCACAATCTATTCTGTAACTACGAATTTATGCGATTCTTTTCAATTATCCAAATAAAAAAGGAGAAATTTTTAATTATTCTTCAACCGAACGTAATTTTTGTACGTATACAGCTTTCATCATTTTTTTACGATTAGTCACTGATGGTTTTTGGAATGCTTGACGGCTACGAAGTTCTTTTACGATGCCAGTTTTTTCAAATTTACGTTTGAATTTTTTTAAAGCTTTTT
>JAFYSL010000050.1 GCA_017559355.1 Muribaculaceae bacterium | reverse complement strand
ATTGTTTCTTATTTTTCAATTACATTTTCAAAGATAGCACAAATTATTTAATATATCCCACTTTTGCTCTAAATTCTTATAATATTTAGTTATTAGCAGACATATATGTACGCCACTTTTCTATCATTGTAGTCATATCGGCAGGTACTTCTGAGGTGAAGAACATCTCCTCTCCTGTTTCGGGATGCACAAAACCAAGAGTTCGAGCATGTAGCGCTTGGCGTGGACACACTTCAAAGCAATTTGAAACAAATTGACGATATTTTGCACTAGTTGTCCCTCGCAATATTTGATCTCCCCCATAACGAGCATCATTCAGTAATGGATGACCAATATGCTTCATGTGAACACGAATTTGATGTGTGCGACCTGTTTCCAATACACATTTTACTACCGAAACATATCCAAAACTTTCTATAGTTTCATAATGTGTAACAGCATGCTTACCCATATCTCCGTCGGGATATACTGTCATTTGCAATCTATCTTTTAGACTACGACCAATATTTCCTTCAATACGTCCGTTTTCAGGATTGGGAGCACCCCACACAATGGCCACATATTCGCGTTTGGTGGTTTTATTAAAAAATTGCTTCCCTAAATGAGTCTTAGCATTAGGAGTCTTAGCTATAACAAGCAATCCAGATGTATCTTTATCAATACGATGCACTAAACCCATTCGTGGATCATTTACATCATAATCGGGATTATCCTTAAAATGATATGCTAATGCATTTACGAGTGTACCATGGTAATTCCCATGTCCTGGATGCACAACAAGACCTGGAGGTTTGTTTACCACCAACAAGAATTCATCTTCATATACAATATCAAGAGGTATATCCTCCGCAATTATCTCTAATTCATAACGAGGACGATCCATTACAATAGCAATTACATCAAATGGTTTTACCCTATAATTTGACTTTACTGGTTTGCCATTAACAAGAATACACCCCGCTTCAGCTGCTTGTTGAATGCGATTGCGCGAAGATTTCTCCATACGAGCAACCAAAAATTTGTCAACACGCAATAGAGTTTGCCCCTTTTCTGCAACAAAGCGAAAATGCTCGTACATACCATTCCCATCATCGCCCGGCTCTACGTCGGACAACAATTGCATTTCATAATCTAAATCCTCTTGTTCAATATAATCCATACTGCAAAATTAAGGATTAATCAATTGTCAATGTATCTCCTAATAACATATTCGCACAATCAACCGACAATGTATCGATATACAATCTTTCATTTGGAGCATATGTAACCGTGAGCACAATTTCGGCAGTAACAGGCAATCGAGTACCAATTCCTACTGGACTTCCATTACTCTTCACCTCAATTACTTCATCATCGTTATTACCAATGATTTCTTTGATTTTTATATTTGAAAAACCCAAGGCTTCCAAC
Source organism: Muribaculaceae bacterium (assembly GCA_017559355.1). Classification (GTDB taxonomy): domain Bacteria; phylum Bacteroidota; class Bacteroidia; order Bacteroidales; family Muribaculaceae; genus RGIG4079. Next base: position 6,920 of record JAFYSL010000050.1, on the reverse strand, counting down.
ATATTTCGCGCATGCATTGACGAAATATGTAAAAATTCTTCTGTAAACTCAACAACTTCTGGGTGTGTTGAATTTATTTTAAGGTAAACTGTTCGACCATATTTTACAACCTCATTTTGATTAGGAGATTGAGCTAATACTTGACCATATTTTGCCTCTTTATCGTATACTGAATCAATTTCCACATCAAAATCATCTGCTTCCAAGAGATTACTTGCCTCAATATAATCCATTCCAACGACATTGGGTATTACAACAGTTTTCCCATGATGTGTCCAAAAATCCATAAACAACACAGATAACCAACAAACGGCACCCGACGCAATCAAAATCAATACTGCGTGAATCCACACTTGATGCTTATCATAAAAACTTTTTGAAGAAGTATTATTTTTATTCATACATAATTTTCATTGTCACCACTATGTGGTGTGATTTCATCTTGCAAACTTAACAAAAATTCCTCTATTTTACCTCATTTACACACCACAAAATAAAAAATGCCACACCTTATACAAGGCATGGCATTTTTCGATATAATTATATCACTTATTTTACAATCACTTTTTTAGTAATAACATTTCCTTCATCATGTACTTCTACTACATAGACTCCAGGAACTACATTCATATCAATAGCTGATACTTTTGATGCATTTGCCAATTGAATACCATAAAGGCTATATACTAATACACTATCAGCAACTTTGCCCAACTTGATTGTTGAACCTTCAACGCTAATTGCCATATCTTGAGCCAACACATCTTCAATTCCAGATACACTCGTATCGTTCAATTGATATGCAGCAATACCATTACCAGGAACATATACATAAATTCTTGCCACACCATCTTTTTCTAACACATAATCAACTTCTGCTTGATATGTCGTGCTATTAACCGAACCAATAGATCCCTTAGGGAATTCCCACATCAATTCCATTGACGAGAAATCATAATTAGAATTAACTTTTGTGAGGTTATACGCATAACCTTTAGTGTTATAATCGCTATACGGATAAATCAAATAATTTTGATTATTAAGAGTGAAATATGCACCACCATTAATTTCAAATCCTTCAGGTGTTAACGACACTTTATTTGCGAATGAGTCAGTGAGTTTACCTGTTGAGAAATCATAGCGAGACATGTGAATATCTCCACCAACGACAAAGATATCATCAGCAGTAATAGGAATTACAAATGGAGCAATACCCATTGCTGAAGCACTTGCTGGATAGAACGACTTTAGGGTTGTAGTTATTGAACTCACCTCTTCACCTTCTTCAAACACACATTGTACAATTGCATTTGATTTTGAGATTGCGGCAAACACTGTAAAATCACCCTCTACAACATCACCTAAAATCGAAATATGGTCAACTCGAGATGATGACAATCCTGATTTTGTAAGAGATGCAATCTCGGTCAATGCGCCAGTTTCGAGGTCTACCAAATAAATTTTCAATGGAGTTGAAGAAATTCCCAATGAAAGATTAGAAATACACACATTTCCTTTTGAATCTTTTATAACGTCATTACATGGATAATATGACACCTTACCTTCATCTCCAAGAATAATATCTGAGATAATTTCACCAGTCATACCATCTATTTTACGAAGATAAATTGTCGAGCTTGAACTATTTTCTGTTCGCCCTGCTAAATAAACATAATCTCCAATAGCACAGAATCCTCGATTTAATTTTCCATCTTCACCAAATGTAATATTTTTATAGTCATCCATTACCGAACGGAACCAAAGGCTAGTAAATTCAAGATCTTCGATTGTTGCATAAGAATCTTTATCTAATACCACCGAATAACCTGGTTCAAAATTACCTACTGCAATTCTAGTAATTGTAAATGAATGCACTTCAGATGAAGATGTTTTCATATGAGAGTCTTTTGAAAGAACTCTCCAATAGAATGTTCCTTTACCCAACAATGATATTACCATTGGTTCTGTAATAGTTGAAACACCTGCTACAATCTCTTTTTTATACTTAATAGTAGCAAAATCTTGTTGTGTTGACACTTGAAGTTCATATGAATCAACATCTACACCTTTCCATTTGAACTCAAAATTATCGTCAAAATCAACGCCATTCGCAGGTGACACCAATGTTACAACAGGAGCATATGGACGAGTTGGAGTTACAAATGTTTCGATGTCACTAACCGAAGGAAGTTTGCCCGACTCAGCACAAGATACGCGCCAGTAATATGTCTTTGACTCTTCCAATTGCGACAAGTCAACATTTACTTTATTTGTTGTCAAACTTTTATTTTGAATAAGAACATTTGTAAAGTTCTTATTGTCTGAAATTTCCATTGTATAGGTTGCATTATTTACTGCAGACCATGCGAAATCAATAGTCCAAGCTGAAGCAGTTTCTCCTTTTACAGGAGAAACAAGTGTAACTTTTGTTGATTCACCTTCGGGATAACCAGCTACTGCTGGTTCAAACTCATTACCATAACCGTCATAAATACATACTGCATAGTAGAAATCACCTTGCTTATCAGATGGGATTGAATATGAATTTGCATATGATACGCCCAACAAATATTCGTTGCTTATACCATCGCCATTGACCATTTGCACATCAGTAAGCGTAAACTCTGCAGGGATTGCATAAACTGTATAACGAATTATTGCATTACCGTTGCTAACAGCATCCCAAGTCAATGTTGAGCCAGTCGATGTGAGATTTGCAACCTTTCCATAGTTAGTTTTAGTCTTCCAAGTTACAACTGGAGTCAATGACTTATGAGTAAATGAATTAGCCTTCATATAATCGCCCAAACCAGTCTTACCTGGTCCATTGATATATTTAGCACTATAGTAGATGATTCCAGGAGCATTATTCTCATTATATTTTCGAGTAAACTCAGTTTGCTTAGCCATTTCAGCCCAACCAGTTGCATCATTTGATAGCTCTCCACTATCGCCCAAGTCGGCAGACTCTTGGCTTGCATAGAAATGACGTCCAAAATAATTGCCCACATAGCTCCACCATTTTGCCAATGGCTCGTATGGCGCTGTACTATGAGTAGTAGGCCAATACATTTGTGGTGAAATAAAGTCAATAGTACCCGCTTTTAACCATGCTAATGGATCAGAATAGATTTGTGCATATTGCCAATCTGATGACTTGATACCATAAGAAGATGGTGAAGGCACACCATATTTACTATATGAAGAAGTTCCGGCTACACCAGCGGGAGAAATACCAAATCGCACATCAGGACGACTCTCTTGAATTGCCTCATACACATCCTTCACCATTTGGTTTACATTTGCTCGACGCCAATCGCCAATCGACATTGTTGTGCCACTTGCTTTATAATCTTCATAGTCGGGCGCTGAAGAATTTTCTGAAGTACCACCACTTGCATAGAAATAGTCGTCAAACAAAATTCCATCAATGTTATAATTTTCAAGAATTTCAACAACAACATCTACGATATGTTTACGCGTTTCAGGCAATGCTGGATTAAATGTCTTATAACTTGTGGTTTTGGTACCTGCAATAATCATATCATTGTTTAACCACTCTTTGTCAAATGATGTAGACCAAGTTGTTCCTGTACTCCAACGATATGGATTTAACCACACGTATGCTTCCAAACCACGTTTGTGTGATTCTTCAACAAAATATGCCAATGGATCCCACCCAGGATCTTTACCTCGAGTACCTGAAAGATAACTTGACCATGGCGCAAGTTTCGATGGATACATTGCATCGGCCATTGAACGCACTTGGAAACAAGATCCGTTCATATTTGAATTAGCAAAACCATCCAAATATGAAATCATTTCAGCTTTTTGCTTAGTTTGAGCTGAAGAGGTTGCACCTTGCGTTGAAGGCCAGTCAATACCCCATACTGTAGTAAACCATGTTGAACGCATTTCGCGCTTTGGCGATAATGCCATTGCCGAATTAAACATCATGGCAGCTACAATCGACATTGCGACTGTAAGTTGTCTGATTCTTTTCATGTAAGTTTAATATTTTATATTTGTAATTATTTAATCGAATATTTCTCAATCAACGGTTTAAGTTGATCAGCAAAGAATCGGAATCCTAAATCTGTAAAGTGATAGTTATCAACGGTATATTCTGTATTACCACCCAATACATCTTCAGCATTCATGTAATAGATATCCTTTTCACCTTCGGCTTGGAGCTTAGCAAAAAACTCTTTCAAAACCTCATTCTTTGCATTGATTGCATTGGCTGTGCCTTTATTAAATCGCATAATTGGGAATTGAGGACTTTCTACAAATAAAATGGGCACATTAGGACGGCGTTCACGTAAGTAACGATAGAATGGTTCTATGCGCTCTTTGAGTTGTGGTGCAGTATTATTGGGTAGACAGTCAAAAATAATCAAACCTGCGTCAATCATACCAATCAAACCAGCAACCTCCATATCAAGTTGACCATTGCCACTAAATCCAAAGTTGTAAATTTCACGATTTAATTCACGTTCAAGAATATTTGTATAAGCCATACCTGGACGTGATGCACAAGCTCCTTGAGTAATACTTGTTCCATACACTACGATAGGTTTCTCACGACGAGGAAGATCCACTTTAGGCATTTCAATCACTGCCGATGAATCTACACCAATATAAAGACTATCAATACCATCATATAAAGGGAGATACAACAAATATTCTCGCATCTTCTTCTCCATTCCATCAACAATAGCATATTTTGATGCCTTCTTGTTGACTGTAGGACGCACACTACTTACAAATGTCCATTCATTGTTGTCGTCAAGAGTGTAAAGGTCAAGACCACGAATTCCCACAGGAGTCATGTGATTCATTTCTAACTCAAGAGTTGACACCCACTTTGCGCTCAACGCTGTAGCGTCAGACGAGAAACGGATTGACATTCCGGCTGTATTTGTTCCCAAGGTATAAAGCAAATCACGCTTTACCATTGTTTTCAATGTGTCGGGGAAACGAGTATAACCGTTTTCAACTGAAACAACTGTACCTAATACCGGAAATTGACGGGCATCATGGTAAACTAAATTCTTAGCACCACACACCAATGTAGTGCATACTAATAACAGGGTTAATATTTTTTTCATTTTTGCAAAAATTTTTGAACAAAGATACTGAAAAATAGCAAACAATAGGTACAATAACTTATAAATAATGTATCATAACCTCTTTTAACGCAATTTTCCAAATTCAGATATCAATTATTCGCTCAAAAATTACTATCTTTGCAAATTGAATAAATAAATTCATATTGAATGTTTAGATTTTTCGCAATATTATTATCAGTTCTACTCCTTTCGTCGTGTGGAGAATACCACCAAGTACAAAAGAGTACCGATCCTGATGTTAAACTTGATTACGCTCGTCGCGCTTTTGCTCAAAAGAAATACGTTCAAGCTTACACCATTCTTCAAGATGTAATTACCGTATTTAAGGGCACCGAAAAAGCCGAAGAATCGTTATACCTATTAGCGATGAGTCATTACGAAAACAAAGAATATCTTGACGCAAGTCTATATTTCCAAACATACTACTCTCGTTTCCCAAAAGGCAAATATGCCGAGTTGGCTCGATTCTATTCAGGTTATGGATATTATCTTGATTCACCCGAAGCTCAACTTGATCAAAGTGGGACAATGAAAGCAATCGAAGAGCTTCAAGCTTTCTTAGATTATTTCCCAAAGAGCGACAAAGTGTCAATTGCTCAAAATGCTATATTTGAGTTGCAGGACAAACTTACACTTAAAGAACTTCAAAATGCTCAACTCTACTACAATTTGGGCACCTATCTTGGCAACAACTACCAATCGGCAGTAATCGTTGCTAAAAATGCAATTAAGAATTACCCTTACTCAAAATACAAAGAGGATCTTGAAATGCTTGTTCTCAAAGCTCGCTATCAAGAGGCAAACCTCAGTGTTTACGAAAAGAAAGCAGAGCGTTTTCGCGATGTGATTGATGAGTATTACTCATTTATCAACAATTATCCCGATGGACCTAATCGCCAAGAGGCCGATAACATCTACAAAATCGCTCTTAAATATGCAAAATAGAATTACACTATATTGACAACAAATTATACATTATAAATTATTATGGATTACAAAAAGACAAACGCCCCACTCAACACTGTAACTCGCGACATGATTGAATTGTCTAAAGATACAGGCAATGTCTATGAAACTGTGTGCATCATTGCAAAGCGTTCAAACCAAATCGCTGGCGAAATGAAACACGATCTTGAAAAGAAACTTCAAGAATTTGCTTCTTACAATGATAACCTTGAAGAAGTTTCAGAAAACCGCGAACAAATTGAGATCTCTCGCTACTATGAAAAGTTGCCTAAAGCTACTCTTATCGCAACTCAAGAATATATCGAGAACAAGACTCATTATCGCAATCCTGCAAAGGAAAAGAACAATATCGACTAATTTTTAACAATTATACGCAAAGGATTTGGTTATTATAAAAAAAATGCCTACCTTTGTGCGCTCAATTTTTTATTAACACTTAAAATTTCAAAAGAATGCACTTGAATTCTGAAGAAAAAGTAGAAATCTTTGAGAAATACGGTAAGGGCAAGACTGATACTGGCTCACCTGAAGCTCAGATAGCATTATTCTCAGTCCGTATTGCTCATTTGACTCAACACTTGAAGTCAAATCACAAAGATTATAGCACTGCGAGAGCTCTTAAAATGCTCGTTGGTAAACGTCGTCGTCTTCTTGACTACCTCAAGAAAAAAGACATCAACCGTTACCGCGCTATCATCGCACAAAAAGAGCTCGGTATCAGAAAGTAAGCCGCAGGCACTACTTGAAGATTACAAAAAAAGCATCGCTAATTGCGATGCTTTTTTCATTTAACCAAGCGAAATTACAATCCTACCTACTCCT